>CAMPHE010000006.1 GCA_946885815.1 uncultured Arenimonas sp. | reverse complement strand
GCCGAACGCGTCGAACTCGAACACGCCGACCGGGCCGTTCCAGACCACCGTGCCGGCCTTCGCGATCAGCTGCGCGTAGCGCGCGGCGGTGTCGGGGCCGATGTCGAGGATCATGTCGTCGGCGCCGACGTCGGCCACGGACTTCACCGTCGCCGGCGCGTCGGCGGCGAAGCGCGGCGCGACGACCACGTCGGTCGGGATCGGGATGTCGGCGCCACGCGCCTTCGCGTCGGCGAGGATCGCGCGCGCGGTGTCGAGCAGGTCCGGTTCGCACAGCGACGTGCCGACCGGATGCCCGACCGCGGCGATGAACGTGTTGGCGATGCCGCCGCCGACGATCAGCTGGTCGACCTTGCCGACGAGGCTGCCGAGCAGCTCGAGTTTCGTGCTGACCTTGGAGCCGGCGACGATCGCCAGCATCGGTCGCGCCGGATGTTCCAGCGCCTTCGCGAGCGCGTCCAGTTCCGCCATCAGCAGCGGGCCGCCGCAGGCCGTTTCCGCGAACCGGATCGCGCCATGCGTCGACGCCTGCGCGCGATGCGCGGTGCCGAACGCGTCCATGACGTAGACGTCGCACAGCGCGGCGTACCGGCGGCTCAGCGCCTCGTCGTCGGCCTTCTCGCCGACATTCATCCGGCAGTTCTCGAGCAGGACCAGCTGCCCCGGCATCACGTGGACGCCGTCGACCCAGTCGCGCACCAGCGGCACGTCGCGCCCGAGCAGCTCGCCGAGGCGCGCGGCGACCGGCGCCAGCGAGTCCTCGGGCGTCCACACGCCTTCCTTCGGCCGCCCGAGATGCGAGGTGACCATCACCGCGGCGCCCTTCTCCAGCGCCATCCGCAGCGTCGGCAGCGCGGCGAGGATGCGCTGCTCCGACGTGATCCGCCCATCCTTCACCGGCACGTTGAGGTCCTCGCGGATCAGGACGCGCTTGCCGGCCAGGTCGAGGTCGGCCATGCGGAGGATGGTCATGCGGGGTGGCTCCGGAACGGGAAAGGCGGCATTTTCCCCGGTCGCGCAGCGCGCCGCAAACGCCGCGGCCGCGTGGGAGAATGCGCGCATGCCGAACCTGTCGACGATCGCCGTGAACGCCCGCGACGAGACCCGCGTGGAGGCGCCGGCCCCGGCGCGGCCCCCCGTGGTCGAGACCGCGCGACTGCGGCTGCGCCCGTACCGCGCCGAGGACGCGCACGACATCTTCGCGGTGTATTCGGACCCGGAGATCACGCGCTACTGGAGCTTCCCGGCGTGGACGAGCCTGGCGCAGGCCCACGCGTATCTCGGGCAGCGGCTGTCGATGGAACCGCCGTCGGTGGTGGCGTGGGCCGTCGCCGAGCGGGCCAGCGACCGGCTGGTCGGCACGACGACCTTTTTCGCGCTGAACGGGCCGCAGTGCCGCGCCGAAGTCGGATACTCGCTCGCGCGCCCGCACCACGGCCGCGGCTTCGCTGCCGAGATGCTGCGTGGCGCGATCGCGCACGGGTTCGAGGCGTTCGGCCTGGAGCGGATCGAAGCCGATGTCGATCCGCGCAACGAACGCTCGTGGCAGCTGCTCGAGAAACTGGGCTTCCGCCGCGAGGGACTCGCCCGCAACCGCTGGCGCGTGAACGGCGAGGTCTGCGATTCGTACCTGTACGGCCTGCTGCGGCCCGAGTTCGTCGCCGCATGACCGCCGCGGGCGCCAGCGTCGCCGATGCGGTCGCGGCGCTGCGCCGTGGCGAGGCGATCGGCCTGCCGACCGAGACGGTGTACGGCCTGGCGGCGGACGCGTCGGACCCGGCCGCGGTGCGGCGGATCTTCGCGCTGAAAGGCCGCCCGGCCGACCATCCGCTGATCGTGCACGTGGCCGATGCCGCGGCGATCGACGACTGGGCGCGTGACGTGCCGCCGGCGGCACGTGCGCTCGCCGCCGCGTTCTGGCCGGGCCCGCTGACGATGATCGTGCGCCGTGGCGCGCGCGTGGCCGACGACGTCACCGGGGGTCAGGACACGGTGGGGCTGCGCTGCCCGGCGCATCCGCTCGCGCTGCAGGTACTGCGCGCGTTCGGCGGCGGGCTGGCGGCGCCGTCGGCCAACCGCTTCGGCCGCATCAGTCCGACGTCGGCGGCGCATGTGCGCGACGAATTCGGCGACGCGGTGCCGATAGTGCTCGACGGTGGCGACAGCGATGTCGGCATCGAGAGCACGATCGTCGACCTGTCCGGTGCGTCCCCGCGCGTCCTGCGGCCGGGGATGATCACGCACGCGCAGCTCGAGGCGGTGATCGGACGCGTCGACGTCGGCCCCGGCGCCGACAGCCCGCGCGCGTCAGGTACGCTCGAAGCGCATTACGCGCCGCGCACGCCGCTTCTGATGCTGCCGCGCGCCGCGCTCGAGAACGAGGCGCGACAGCAGGCGGCCTTCGGCAAGCGGGTGCAGGTGCTGGCACTCGAGCGGCTGCCGGCGGACACCGCCGGGCTCGCGCTGCCGGCGGATGCGGCGGCATTCGCGCACGGGCTGTATGCGGCGCTGCGGTCGCTCGACGGGCGCGGGGCGAACCTGCTGCTGGTGGAGCGCCCGCCGGATGGCGAAGCGTGGGCGGCGGTGCGGGACCGGTTGCGGCGGTCGGCCGCCGGCGCCGGCACGATCGACGACGACGCCCTGTAGGAGCGGCTTCAGCCGCGAAGGCATTGAAGGCCTGCAGGAAAAGAAAGAGCCCCGGTTTCCCGGGGCTCCATCCGTGAGGGGTTGGAATCGCGGCGGAAGCCGCTCCCGCGCCGTTATTTCGCGGCCATCAGGGCCAGCGTGGTGTCGAGCATGCGGTTGGAGAAGCCCCACTCGTTGTCGTACCACGAGCAGACCTTCACCAGCGTGCCGCCCATCACCTGCGTCAGCGTGCTGTCGTAGATCGAGCTGCGCGGGTCGTGGTTGAAGTCGGCCGACACCAGCGGCTGCGTGTTGAAGCCGAGGATGCCCTTCAGCTCGCCTTCGCTCGCGGCCTTCACGACGGCGTCGATTTCTTCCTTCGTGGTCTCGCGCTTCGCGACGAACGACAGGTCGACGACCGAGACGTTGATCGTCGGCACGCGCATCGAGAAACCGGTGAGCTTGCCGTTGAGTTCCGGCAGCACCAGGCCGACCGCGGCGGCGGCGCCGGTCTTGGTCGGGATCTGCGACATCGTCGCCGAGCGGGCCCGGCGCAGGTCGCTGTGGTAGACGTCCGTCAGCACCTGGTCGTTGGTGTAGGCGTGGATCGTCGTCATCAGGCCGTGCACGATGCCGATCTCGCCATGCAGCACCTTCGCCAGCGGCGCGAGGCAGTTGGTGGTGCACGACGCGTTGGAGATCACCGTGTCCGACGCCTTCAGCGTGCCGTGGTTGACGCCGTAGACGATCGTGTTGTCGACGTCGCTGCCACCCGGGGCGGAGATGATCACCTTCTTCGCGCCGGCGGCCAGGTGCGCGCCGGCCTTAGCCTTCGACGTGAACAGCCCGGTGCACTCGTAGACCACGTCGACGCCGAGCTCGGCCCACGGCAGCCTGGACGGGTCGCGTTCCGCGCACACGCGGATGCGGTCGCCGTTCACCACCATGTGGTCGCCGTCGACCTTCACGTCGGCGTTGAACTTGCCGTGCGCGGTGTCGAAACGGGTCAGGTGCGCATTGGTCGCGGCGTCGCCGAGGTCGTTGATCGCGACGATGCGGATCTCGTTCGTGCGGCCGGCTTCGTACAGCGCGCGCAGGATGTTGCGACCGATGCGGCCGTAGCCGTTGATGGCGACCTTGATGGTCATGGTTTCTCCTGGACCGGCGACGGCCGGACGTGGGGTGGGCGGGAAGCCCCGCATTTTAGCCGCCCCGGCGGGTTCGCGCATTCCTCCGGGCCGTACCGCGGTTCAGTGCCCCTCGGGTAAAGTCGATGCCCATGAAGAACGCGATGCTCGCGCTGTGCCTGCTGGCTTTCACCGCGGACGCTTCGGCGTGGAGCCGCGAAGGCCACGAACTGGTCGGAGAACTGGCCCAGCGCCGGCTCTCTCCCGCGGCGCAGGCCGAAGTCGCGCGGCTGCTGGCCGCCGAACCGGACCCGACGCTCGCCGGCGTCGCCGCGTGGGCCGACGAGATCCGCGCCGAATCGCGCTCCGCCGGGCATCCTCTCGGCAAGCGAAGCGAACACTGGCATTACGTGAATTTCCCCCGCGGCGCCGACTGCGACCTGCAGGCCGCGCGCGATTGCCCGGACGGGGACTGCATCGTCGGTGCGATCGACGCCCAGCGGGCGATCCTGGCCGACCGCGGCCGCAGCGATGCCGAGCGCGCGCAGGCGCTGAAGTTCCTCGTGCATTTCGTCGGCGACGTGCACCAGCCGATGCATGCCGGCTTCCGCCACGACCGCGGCGGCAACAACTACCAGATCCAGTACCGCGGCCGCGGCGCGCGCGACGGCAGCGAGGGCACCAACCTGCACCGGATCTGGGATTACTGGATGCTCGCGAGCGCCGGGCTGGACCGGTCGGCCTACGCCGACCGGCTTCAGACGCGTTCGGCGGTGGCCGTCGAGCCGGCGCTCGCGGACCCCGACGTGGCGCGGGGCTGGGCCATCGAATCGTGCCGCCTCATCGCCGACACGCCGCTCTACCCGCGCGGCCACGTCCTGCGCGACGACTATCTCGACCGGCACCGGCCGCTGGCGGAACGCCGCATCCTGCAGGCGGCGTTCCGGCTGTCGGCGCTGATCGAGGCGGCGGTGGTTCCGCCGCGCTGACCGTCACTCGACGGGATCGGGCTCGAAGCGCACCGGCACGCGCACCGTGCCCTGCACGGCGACGCCGTTCTTCGTCGCCGGCTCGAGCGTCCACTTCCGGGCGGCGGCCAGCGTGTTCTGCGCGATCGACGAATCGGCGGCGATCGTGCTGCCGTCCGCGAGCACCTGGGCGTCGACGACCTTGCCGTCGGTACCCACCACGAGCTCGAGCATGACCACGCCGCCCTCGCCTGCCTCGTTCGCGGCAGCCGGATAGGCCGGCACCTCGCCGCGGATGCCGACCGCGGCCATGCCGGGCGCCGGCGGGCCGAGGCGGACCGCGACTTCGACGGCGATGCCGTGGAACGCGCCTTCGGCATCATCCTGCCCGACGCCGATCGCCGCGGTGTCGCGCAGGATCATCCTCGGTTCCGCGACCACCTCGCCATCGCGAACGAGCTTCGCCGCGAGGTCGAAAGTCCCGTCGGCGAGCGGCGTCACGGTCCACGTGCTTTCCCATGGTTCGCCCGCATGTTCGAAATCCTCGCGACCGGCTTCGCCCGGTGCGAGGACGAGCGTGGCGACCCGGGCGTAGCCCTCGTCGTCGTCGACCTTGAAGGCCACGTCGAGGGCGATCTTTCCGGGCGGGATCTTCGCGACCGGGGCGGGCTGCGTGGCCCATGCGGTGGCGGCGGTCGCCAGCGCGAGGAGGGTGCCGAGGGCCAGGCCGGCGAGATGGCGGCGGGTGGAGGGTTGCGTGCGGACGATCATCGCGAAGCGCTCCTTCAGGGGGTGGGTTCCGTACCAGTGGCAGCCGAACGGCAACGGGTCGCCGGCCAGCTTCGACTTCAGCAGCGCTTCGCCGTAGGCGCGGCGCTGGTCGGGGTGGCGACGCAGTACCGCCGCGTCGCAGGCGAATTCCTGGTCGCTGCGGAAACGCGAGGCGGCCAGGTGCAGCAGCGGGTTGAACCAGAACACGGCGCGCAGCAGCGCCGACAACGCGCAGACCGGCACGTCGCCGCGCCGCAGGTGCACGCGTTCGTGCGCGAGCACGAGGTCGCGTTCCGGCGCGGTGTAGCGCTGTTCGAAATCGCCCGGCAGGACGATGCGGGGGCGCAGGCCGATCACCGCCGGCAGGCCGCGGGTGGCGACGCTGCGCAGATGGCCGTCGGGCGTGCGCTGAAGGGGGCCGAGCCCGGCGACGAAGCGGCCCTGACGCCACGCCATCGCCAGCAGCATGGTCATGACGCCGACCACCCACGCGGCGGCGAGCCCGTCGATCGAACGATCCGCGACGGCCGAGACCGCTTCCGCGCGTGGCAGGTTCGCGGTGAAGGCGATCGCATCGCCCAGCGGCGGCACGACCGGCTCCGCCGCCGCCGGCAGCAGGACCGCGACGAGTGCGGCCGGCACCAGCCACCACAGCGCATAGGCCGCGCCCGCGCCGAAGCCGCGGCGGACCGGCCCACGCAGCAGCAACACCAGCAGCACCGCGGCGCTCGTCGCGAGCGTCGTCTCGTACAGCAGGGCGGCGAGTTCACTGGCCATCGTCGATCTCCCGGAGCAGGCGCCGCAGCGCGGCGATGTCGTCCTTCGAAAGCCCGCCGGCCTCGCTGAAATGCGCGACCAGCGGCGCGACGCGGCCGTCGAACAGCCGGTCGACGAGGCTGCGGCTCTGCTGGCCGAGCCAGTCCTCGCGCCGCAGCACCGGCGAATACAGGAAGCGCCGGCCGTCGCGATCGGCGCGGATCGCGCCCTTCTTCAGCAGCCGGTTGAGCAGCGTCTTCACCGTCGGCTCCTGCCAGCCCTGCCCGGCCGCGACCGCGGCCACGACCTCGTCGGCCCCGAGCGGTTGCCGCTCCCAGAGCGCCTGCATCACCACCGATTCCGCGTCACTGATCTGCATTTCGATTACACCCGTAAACATGTCGCGAGATTACACCCGTAATCGCCGATGTCAAGGGCCGCCGCGGCATCGGCGATACTCCGGCGAGGTCCGCAGGGAAAACCGCAATGCCCGACCGGCTGCACACGCTGGAAGCCGCCGTCGACCGCGTCGTCGCGCACGCCGGGGCGCGACTGGTGCTCGCGGCGCCGCTGGGCCTCGGCAAACCGCATCGGCTGCTCAACGCGATCACCCGCCGTGTCGCCGCCGACCCTGGGCGCTCGCTGCTGCTGCTGACGGCGCTGTCACTGACGCCACCCGACCCCGGCCGCGGCCTCCAGCGCCGATTCCTCGCCCCGTTCGTGCGCCGGCAGTTCGGCGACGACTTCCCGGTGCTGGATTACGCGCGCCAGCTGCGCGAGGGCACGTTGCCGCCGAACATCCGGGTCGAGGAGTTCTATTTCCAGTCGGGCGCGATGCTGCACTCGGCGGCGGCGCAGGCCGACTACGTGAGCCTGAACTACACGCACGTGGCGCGGGCGGTCGCCGCGCGCGGCGCGAACGCGCTGGTGCAGAAAGTCGCGCGCGAGCCGGGCGGCACCCGCCTGAGCCTGTCGAGCAACCCGGACCTGACGTTCGACCTGCTCGATGCCGTCGCGGATGCCGGGGGCACGCGGCCGCTGCTGGTCGCCGAAGTCGATCCGCAGCTGCCATGGCTCGACGGGCCGTGCGCGGTCGACGAGGATTTCTTCGACGTGGTGCTCGACCTGCCGGACGATGCGCCGCCCCTGTTCGCGGTACCGCGCGAGCCGGTCGGCGACGTCGACCACGCGATCGGGCTCTACGCCAGTGCGCTGGTGCGTGACGGCGGCACGCTGCAGATCGGCATCGGCTCGCTCGCCGACGCGCTGTGCCACGCGCTCGTGCTGCGACATACCCGCAATGCCGATTACGTGGCCGCGCTCGAAGCGCTCGCGCCCGGCTACGCGGCCTCGGCGGTGGTGCGCGACGCCGGCGGGACGGCACCGTTCCGCCTCGGACTCTACGGCGCCAGCGAGATGGTGAACGACGGGTTCCGGGTGCTCGCGGACGCCGGCATCCTGTCGCGCCGCGTGATCGACGACGCGGAGGTGATGGCGCGGTTGAACCGGGGCACCGCCGACGACAGCGATCGCGCCCGGCTCGAGGCCGAGGGCCGATGGCTCGACGGGGCGTTCTACCTCGGCTCGCACGAGCTCTACCGCTGGCTGCGCGCGCTGCCGCCGGCGCGGGCGCGCGGCATCGGCATGACGCGCGTCTCGCACGTCAACGAGCTGTACGGCGGCAACGAGCGCCTCGAACGCGAGCAGCGGCGCGACGCGCGCTTCTTCAACACCTGCATGATGATGACCGCGCTGGGTGCGGCGGTGTCGGACGCGCTGGAGGACGGGCGCGTGGTCTCCGGTGTCGGCGGCCAGTACAACTTCGTGGCGATGGCGCATGCGCTGCACGACGCCCGGTCGGTGCTGATGCTGCGCGCGACGCGTGGCGCCGGCGCTTCCAACATCGTCTGGAACTACGGTCACGTGACGATCCCGCGGCATCTGCGCGATCTGGTGATCACCGAGTACGGCGTCGCCGACCTGCGCGGCGCGAGCGACGGCGACTGCGTGCGTCGCCTGCTCGCGATCACCGATGCCGGGCACCGGCCGGCGCTCGCGGCGAAGGCACGGGCGGCGCTGAAACTCGCGCCGGGGGCGGCGCTCCCGGACGCGGCGGGCAATACCCGCGCGGCGCTCGCGGCGCGGCTCGCGCCGCTGCGGCGCACGGGCGTGCTGCCGGATTATCCGATGGGCAGCGACTTCACCGCGGTCGAGCAGCGGCTGGTGAAGGCGCTTGCGTGGCTGAAGGCGAACACCGCATCGCGCGGTGCGCGGGTGCGCACGCTGCTGGCATCGCTCTCGACCCCGGCGCATCGCGACGACGAGGCCATCGCGCGGATGGACCTCGCGGCGCCGGGCTCGATCGGCGAGCGCATCGAGGCCCGCCTCCTGCGGCTCGCGCTGGCGCGCACGGCGTGACGCCTTGAACGGGGACCCTGCGATGAAGCCTCCGGAGATCGAGTCGTTCCATCACGCCGCGACCGGCACGTGGACGCATGTCGTCTCCGACCCCGCCACCGGCGCGGCGGCGGTGGTCGACCCGGTGCTCGACTACGACGCGGCCGCTGGCCGCACCGCCACGACGGCGGTGGACGCGCTGGTCGAACGCGTGCGCGCGCGCGGCCTGCGCATCGAATGGATCCTCGAGACGCACGCGCACGCCGACCACCTGAGCGCCGCGCCCGCGGTGCAGGCGGCGCTCGGCGGCCGCATCGCCATCGGCGCCGGCATCGCCGGCGTGCAGGCGCGTTTCAAGCCGCTGTACGGCATGGAGCCGACGTTCGCGACGGACGGATCGCAGTTCGACCGGCTGTTCGTGGACGGCGACACGTTCGCGATCGGCGCGTTGCCCGTGACGGTGATCGGCTGCCCGGGCCACACCGACGACAGCATCGCCTACCTCGTCGGCGACGCGCTGTTCACCGGCGACTCGCTCTTCCTGCCCGATGCCGGCTCGGCCCGCTGCGACTTTCCCGGTGGCGATGCGGCGACGCTCTATCGCTCGATCCGGCGCCTGTTCGAGCTGCCGGACGACACGCGCGTGTTCGTCTGCCACGACTACGGGCCGGGCGGCCGACCCGTGGCGTGCGAAACGACTCTCGGCGCGCAGCGCCGCGAGAACATCCATGTCCGCGACGGCGTCGGGATGGCGGAATTCGTCGCGATGCGGGCGGCGCGCGACGCGACGCTGGCGCTGCCGGCACTGATCCACCCCGCGCTGCAGGTCAATCTGCGCGCGGGCCGCCTGCCACCGGCGGGGCCGGACGGCATCCGCCACCTGCGGATACCGCTCGATCACGACGGGGACTGACCCCGCGTCGCGAGGCGCTCAGCGCGCCAGCACGCGTCTGGCAGCGTCGACCACGGCGTCGGCGGTGATGCCGAAATGCGCGTACAGCTGATCGGCGGGTGCCGACGCGCCGAACGTGTCGATGCCGACGACCGCGCCGTCGAGCCCGACGTACTGGCGCCAGAAGCCGGTGACGCCCGCTTCGACCGCGACGCGCGCGCGGCACCACGACGGCAGCACCCCTTCGCGCCATTCCAGCGGCTGGCGGTCGAACACGTCGGTGCTGGGCAGCGACACCACACGCGCGCGGATGCCGTCGGCGGCGAGGCGGCGCATCGCTTCCATCGCCAGTTCCACTTCCGAGCCGGTGCCGAGCAGGATCACGTCGAACGTCGCCTCGCCCGGGTCGGACAGCACGTAGCCGCCGCGGGCGATGTCGCCGAGCTGTTCCGGCGTGCGCGGCTGGTGCGCGAGGTTCTGGCGGCTGAAGACGAGGCAGCTCGGTCCGTCGCGGCGTTCGATCGCCGCCTGCCACGCGACGGCGGATTCGACCGCGTCGCATGGACGCCAGACATCGTTGTTCGGGATGTGACGCAGCGACGCGAGGTGTTCCACCGGCTGGTGCGTCGGGCCGTCCTCGCCGAGGCCGATCGAATCGTGCGTGAACACGTGGATCGCGCGCGTCGGGATCAGTGCCGACATCCGCAGGGCGTTGCGCGAATAGTCGGAGAACACGAGGAAGGTCGCGTCGTACGGCACGAAGCCGCCATGCAGCGCGAGGCCGTTGCTGATCGCCGCCATGCCGAATTCGCGCACGCCGTAATAGACGTAGTTCGCGGCCGCGTCGGTCGTCGTGACCGACCTGCTGCCCTTCCACAGCGTCAGGTTCGAATGCGCGAGGTCGGCGGAGCCGCCGATCAACTCCGGCAGCAGCGGACCATACGCGTCGAGCGCCATCTGCGACGCCTTGCGCGACGCGACCACCGGTGCGTCCTGCTGCAGCTTCGCAGCGAAGGCGCGCGCGGCGTCGGCGAAACCGGCCGGCAGGTCGCCGGCGAGCCGGCGTTCGAATTCCGCGGCCAGGTCCGGATGCGCCGCGCGATACGCGTCCAGCAGCGCGTTCCAGCGCGATTCGCGCGCGTCGCCGGCGGCACCGGCATGCCAGCGCTCGCCGATCGCCGGCGGCACGTGGAACGGCTCGTGCGCCCACGCGAGGCCGGCCCGCGTCGCCGCGATCTCGTCCTTGCCGAGCGGGGCGCCGTGGCACGATTCCTTGCCCGCCTTCGTCGGCGCGCCCCAGCCGATCGTCGTGCGGCAGCAGATCAGCGTCGGCTTGCCGGTCTCGGCCTGTGCGGTGCGGATCGCCTGCGAGATCTCCTGCGGGTCGTGCCCGTCGACCTTGCGGATCACCTGCCAGCCGTATGCCTCGAAACGTGCGGCGGTGTCGTCCGTGAACCAGCCTTCGGTGCTGCCGTCGATCGAGATGCGGTTGTCGTCCCAGAACGCGACGAGCTTGCCGAGGCCCCACGTGCCGGCGAGCGAGGCGACTTCGTGCGAAATGCCCTCCATCAGGCAGCCGTCGCCCATGAACACCCAGGTGTTGTGGTCGACGACGTCGAAGCCGGGGCGGTTGAAACGCTGCGCGAGCACCTTTTCCGCGAGCGCCATCCCGACGGCGTTCGCGAACCCCTGCCCGAGCGGGCCCGTGGTGGTCTCGACGCCCGGCGTGTGGCCGTATTCGGGGTGACCGGCGGTCTTCGATCCGAGCTGGCGGAAACGCTTCAGCTCCGCCATCGGCAGGTCGTAGCCGGTGAGGTGCAGCAGCGCGTAGACCAGCATCGAACCGTGGCCGTTCGACATCACGAAGCGGTCGCGGTTCGGCCACTTCGGGTTGTTCGGGCTGTGGCTCAGGAAGTCGTTCCAGAGCACTTCGGCGATGTCGGCCATGCCCATCGGCGCGCCGGGGTGCCCGGATTTCGCGGCCTCGACGGCATCCATGGCGAGGAAACGGATCGCGTTGGCGAGTTCGCGGCGGTTCGGGCTGGTCATGGTCTCGGCGGGGATCGGCGCGGGGGCCGGCATTGTCCCACCCCCCGCCGGTGGTGTCGCCTGCGGCGTCAGGCGGGGTCGGACCTGGCGTCGAGCGGTGCCGGCCGGTGCGCCTCGCCCCTCGACACCAGCGCGGCGATGCCGAGATCGCCGGTCACGTTCACGGTCGTCCGGCACATGTCGAGGAAATGGTTGACGCCCAGCACCAGGCCGATGCCCTCGGCGGGCACGCCGACCATCGCGCAGATCAGCGCCACCACCGGCAGCGAACCGGACGGCACCCCCGCCGTGCCGATGCCGCCGAGGATGCAGACCAGCATCACCGTCACCTGCTGCACCAGCGACAGTTCGACGCCGAAGAACTGCGCCAGGAACAGCACGGTGACGCCCTCGAACAGCGCCGTGCCGTTCTGGTTGGCGGTGGCGCCGATCGTCAGCACGAAGCGCGACACGTGGCGCGGCAGTTTCAGGTTCTCGTCGGCGACGCGCAGCGACGTCGGCAGTGTCGCGTTGCTCGAGGCGGTGCTGAAGGCCATCAGCATCGCTTCCTGCACGCCGCGGAAGAACGCCCGCGGCGACGTGCCGCCGAGGAGCCGCAGCACCAGCGGGTAGACGACGAACAGATGGAGCGCGAGGGCGCCGACGACCACCCCGACGTAGGCCGCCAGCCGCACCAGCAGGTCCCAGCCGAACAGCACCGCGAGGTTGAACATGAAGCAGAACACCGCCAGCGGTGCCAACCGGATCACCAGCCCGATCAGCGTCATCGACACCTCGAACAGACCTTCGATCGCCCGCCGCAGCGACGCCATCGCCGGCGTCGGCGGCGACAGCACGATGCCGATGCCGAACATCAGCGAGAAGAACATCAACGCCAGGATCGTGCCGTTGTCCGCGGCCGCGCGGATCGCGTTGGGCGGCACGATGGACAGCAGCAGGTCCATGCCGGTGGCCTGCGACTGGCTGTCGCGGACGATCGCCTGCGCGCGTTCGGCGCCTTCGGTGAGCAGGCTCTCGGCGAGCAGCGGATCGACGCCGGCGCCGGGCCGGAACAGGTTGACCAGCACCAGCCCGATCACGACGGCCACGCTCGACATCAGGAGCGTGTAGCCCAGCGTGCGCCAGCCGATGCGGCCGAGCGACCGCACGTCGCCCATCTCGGTGATGCCGACCACCAGCGCCGAGAACAGCAACGGAACGATCAGCATGAAGATCAGATGCAGGAAGAGCGTCGAGAACGGCTGCGTCAGCCAGCGGGTGAGTCCCTGCACGAACGGATGGTCGGCACCGACACCGTAGTGCACCAGCATGCCCGTGACGATGCCCGCGACGAATCCGATGGCGATCTTCCAGTGCAGCGGCATCGTCGGGCGGGTGGTCATGCGGCAGTCCTCGCGGTCGCGGTGGGTCGGATTTCGCCGGAACGCAGGCGCGCGAGATAGCTGTCGAGCTCGCGGCGCACCACCGGCATCAGCAGATACAGGCCGATCAGGTTGGGGATGGACATCAGCAGCAGCATCGCGTCGGCGATGCCGACGATGCTGCCCAGCTGCATCGAGCAGCCGACGACGGTGAACAGCAGGAACACGCCCTTGAACGCGTTCATCGCCAGCCGGCTCTCGCCGGTCAGGAAGCCGATCGCCTTCTCGCCGTAATAGCCCCACGTGATCATCGTCGAGTACGCGAACAGGAACACCGCGACGGCGAGCACGTACGGGAACCACGGCAGCACGCCGGCGAAGGCGGCGGACGTCAGCGCGACGCCGTCGGCCCCCGAGTGCAGGTACTGCCCCGAGACGATGATCACCAGCGCGGTCATCGTGCAGATCACGACCGTGTCGATGAACGGCTCCCACAACGCGACGAAGCCTTCGGTGAGCGGCTCGCGCGTGCGCACCGCCGAATGCGCGATGGCCGCCGAGCCGAGGCCCGCCTCATTGGAAAACGCGGCGCGGCGGAAGCCGACGATCAGCGCGCCGAGCACGCCGCCGAACGCGGCGTCGCCGGCGAACGCACCGTGGAAGATCGCGGCGAAGGCGGCCGGCACCTGGTCGGCATTGACGAGCAGCACGGCGATGCATGCGAGCACATAGACCAGGGCCATCGCCGGCACGAGCCGCGCGGTGACGCGGCCGATGCGGGCGATGCCGCCGACGATCACGACGGCAGTGAGCACCGCCAGCACCACGCCGAACAGCCAGCCGCGGCCGGCGAGCGGACCGTCGGCGCCGCCGGTCACCGCGAGCGCCTGCGCGTAGGTCTGGTTGGCCTGGAACAGCGCGCCCGAGCCTGCCGCCGCGCCCGCGATGCAGATCGCGTAGATCGTCGCGAGCACGCGCCCGGTACCCGCGAGCGACGGCCGGTTCTCGGCGATGCCGCGACGCAGGTAGTACATGGGCCCGCCCGACACCGTGCCGTCGGCGTTCTGCCGGCGGTACATGACGCCGAGCGTGCACTCCAGGAATTTCGACGACATCCCCAGCAGCCCGGCGACGATCATCCAGAACGTGGCGCCCGGACCGCCGACGGTGATCGCCACCGCGACGCCCGCGATGTTGCCGAGGCCGACGGTCCCCGAAAGCGCCGACGTCAGCGCCTGGAAATGGCTGACTTCGCCCGGCCCGGCCGGATCGGCGTAATCGCCGCGGATGATCCGGAAGCCGTGCGCGAATCCGCGCAGGTTGATGAAGCGGAAATACACGGTGAACACCACCGCGGCGACCGCGAGCCAGATCACGATCGCCGCCGCCTTCAGCCCGCCGGGCAGCGGGATTTCGGCGAACACCACCGCCGCCAGCGCGTCGGCGACCGGCCCGAAAACGGACTGGATACGTGCGTCGATCCCCGCCGCGGCATGCGCGTCGACGGCGACGGTGGCGAGGATGGCGCCGACGAGGCGCGGAACGGGAGTTGGCACCGGAAGGCCCGCGGCGGTAACCGACGCAGCTTACACCAGCGTCGGCGCCGCTCCGCCGCCCAGCCATTCGTCGAGACTGCGCGGCCGGCCGATGAGGTAGCCCTGCGCGTATCGGCAACGCAGCACGCGCAGCGCCTCGAGTTGCTCGGCCGTCTCGATGCCTTCGACCACGAGGTCGGTGCCCAGGGCTTCCGCGAGGCGCACCAGCGCATCGACGATCGCCATCGCCCGCGGCGCCTCCAGCATGCTCCGGGAGAACGACTGGTCGAGCTTGATCGTGTCGAAGGCGAGGCGGTGCAACTGTCCGAAATGGGAGTAGCCCGTGCCGAAGTCGTCGAGCGCGACCCCGATGCCGTGCGAATGACAGACGCCGATCACCGCGGCCACCACATCGAGATCGAGCTCGCGGCTCTCGGTGATTTCCAGCTTGAGCGAACCGCGGGGGAGAGACGCCACCTCCACCCGCGCGACGATCCGCTCGATGAGCCCGGGATGCGACAGCTGGCGCGCGGAAATGTTGACGGCGACGAACGGCACCGGATCGGCGCCGGCGGCGATGAAACGCGCCACCGCCGCGCAGGCGAGATCGATCACGTGTTCGCCGATCGGGACGATCAGCGAAGTCTCTTCCGCCAGCGCGACGAACTCCGCCGGCGACACGGCACCGCGTTCGGGATGCGTCCAGCGCACGAGCGCCTCATAACCCGCGACGATGTCGCGGCCGACGTCGAGGATCGGCTGGTAGCTCAGCTCGAGCGTGCGCGACTGCAGCGCTTCGCGCAGCTGCGACTCGAGCCGGATCTTGTCGATGCCGGCGATCTCCGACGGCGTTTCGCGGTCCGCCATGACCGGTTTGCCCTGGAGTGCGGCGAGCGCCCCGCGGTAGCGCTTGAGCTGGCCTTCGAGCAGCGACCGGATGATCGGGTCGGCGGCGGACAGGCGCTCGGCGATCTGCTGGCGGTCGAGCCGGTACAGCACGCAGTCGGTGACCGCGGTCGCGGTGGCCGTGCGCACCGAATCGTCGATGACCGCCATCTCGCCGACGAGATCACCGGGCCCCAGGCGGCTCAGGACGATGTCCGCCCCGCCCTGACGCACGCGCACTTCCATTTCTCCCGCTTCGATCAGATACGCGGTGCCGGGGCGTTCGCCTTCCCGGAAGAGCACACCACCGCACGGGATTCGCATCCTCGAGGGATTCATCACCGGCTCCGTGCGGACGGCTGCGACTGCGTCATGGGCTGCAACGAAACAGGGCCGCGTGCGCGGCCCTGTTGCGGTTGAATCGTCGTCGATCGCATCGCTCGCGCGTCCCCGGCGCCCGGTACTCGCCGGGCGACCGGCTGCCGCGCGGATCAGCCGCGATACGGAATCGCCGGCGGCGGCGGTTCCTGCTGGTACTGGATGTGCGGCGCCTGCTCGACGCGACGCGCGACCTGCAGGATGCGCGGTGTCACGAAGATCAGCAGTTCGGCCTTGTTGGCCTGCTTCTGCTTGTTCTTGAACAGATTGCCCAGGACCGGGATGTCGCCCAGGAACGGTACCTTCCGCAGGTCGTCGCGGTTCTCGAACTCGTAGACGCCGCCGACGACGACCGTCTGGCCGTTGTCGATCAGCACCGCGGTGCTGACCTCGCGGCGGGCGATCTGCGGCACGAAGCCACCGGCGGGGTTGGTGATCAGGTCGCTGACCTCATCCTTCTTGACGATGAGGTTCAGGTAGACGCGATCGTCCTGCGTGATCGTCGGCGTGACCTTGAGTTCGAGCAGCACTTCCTTGAACTCGACCGTGGCGGTCGGCAGCTGGTTGCCCTGTGCCGGCTGGATCGTCAGGTAGCCGACCTCGTCGCCCTGGCGGATGATCGCTTCGCGCTGGTTGGCGGTGATCACGCGCGGATTGGAGACCACTTCGCCACGACCTTCTTCCTCGAGCGCCGAGAGTTCGAGGTCGAGCGCGATGTCGCTGCGCAGAATACTCAGGTTCAGGATGCCGGCCGGTGTGGCGGCCGGCAGTCCGACGAGGAAGCCGGAGTCCGTGGTCGTTTCACCAGCTTCCGCGGCATCCGGCAACGTGCCCACGCGATCCTGAACACCGAAGATCACGCCGAGTTCGCGGGCGAACACTTCCGTGGCAACCACGATGCGCGCTTCGATCAGCACTTGGTCCACCGGACGGTCAATGGTCTCGAGAAGTTGGCGAATCTCGGCAACCTTCTTCGGCGTGTCGATAACCAG
>CAMPHE010000005.1 GCA_946885815.1 uncultured Arenimonas sp. | reverse complement strand
TGGTCGACGGCGAGATCGACGTGCAGCAGATCGAGAAGCGCATCCGCGGCCGCGTGAAGTCGCAGATGGAGAAGAGCCAGCGCGAGTACTACCTCAACGAGCAGATGAAGGCGATCCAGAAGGAACTCGGCGAGCTGGACGAGGCGCCGAACGAACTGGAAGAGCTCACCAAGAAGGTCGCCGCCGCCGGGATGCCGAAGGCGGTCGAGGCGAAGGCGCGCGTCGAGCTCAACAAGCTCAAGCAGATGTCGCCGATGTCGGCCGAGGCCACGGTGGTGCGCAACTACATCGACTGGCTCGTGGGCGTGCCCTGGAAGAAGCGCACGAAGGTGCGCAAGGACCTCAAGGCCGCGCAGGAGGTGCTCGACGCCGACCACTACGGCCTCGAGAAGGTGAAGGAACGCATCCTCGAATACCTCGCGGTGCAGTCCCGCGTGAAGCACATGAAGGGCGCGATCCTTTGCCTCGTCGGTCCGCCCGGCGTCGGCAAGACCTCGCTCGGCCAGTCGATCGCGAAGGCCACCAACCGCAAGTTCATCCGCATGGCGCTCGGCGGCGTGCGCGACGAGGCCGAAATCCGCGGCCACCGCCGCACCTATATCGGCTCGATGCCGGGCCGCATCGTGCAGAACCTCACCAAGGTCGGCAGCCGCAACCCGCTGTTCATGCTCGACGAGATCGACAAGATGAGCATGGATTTCCGCGGCGATCCGTCGTCGGCGATGCTCGAGGTGCTCGACCCCGAGCAGAACCACGCGTTCAACGACCACTACCTCGAGGTCGACCTCGACCTGTCGGAAGTGATGTTCGTCGCCACGGCCAATTCGCTGAACATTCCCGGGCCGCTGCTCGACCGGATGGAAGTGATCCGGATCCCCGGTTACACCGAAGACGAGAAGCTGCACATCGCCCAGAACTACCTCGTGGCGAAGCAGGTCAAGGCCAACGGTCTCCGGCCCGGCGAGCTCAAGATCAGCGAGGCGGCGATCCGCGACATCGTGCGCTACTACACGCGCGAATCCGGCGTGCGCAACCTCGAGCGCGAGATCTCGAAGATCGCCCGCAAGGTCGTGCGCGAGATCGCGCTGGCGGGTCCGCGCAAGTCGGGCAAGGCGCATTCGGTCGCGGTCACCCCGAAGAACCTCGACAAGTACCTCGGTGTCCAGAAGTACGATTTCGGCCGCGCCGAACTCGAGGCCGAGGTGGGCCTCGTCACCGGCCTGGCGTGGACGGAAGTCGGCGGCGACCTGCTGCAGATCGAGGCGTCGCTGCTGCCCGGCAAGGGGCAGCTGATCCTCACCGGCCAGCTCGGCGACGTGATGCAGGAGTCGGTGAAGGCCGCTTACAGCGTCGTGCGTTCGCGCAGCGACCGCCTCGGACTCGACACCGAGTTCCACCAGAAGTTCGACACGCACGTGCACGTGCCCGAAGGCGCGACGCCGAAGGACGGCCCCAGCGCGGGCATCGCGATGGTGACCGCGCTGGTGTCGGTGCTGTCGAAGGTGCCGGTGCGCGCCGACGTCGCGATGA
This sequence comes from uncultured Arenimonas sp., assembly GCA_946885815.1. The sequence goes on along the minus strand of CAMPHE010000005.1, from coordinate 17,579 downwards.
CCGGCGAGATCACGCTGCGCGGTCGCGTGCTCCCGATCGGCGGCCTGAAGGAGAAGCTGCTGGCGGCGCTGCGCGGCGGCATCCGCACCGTGCTCATTCCGGAAGAGAACCGGAAGGATCTCGCCGACATCCCGAAGAACGTCACGCAGGGCCTGAAGATCATCCCGGTGAAGTGGATCGACGAGGTGCTGGACGTCGCGCTCGTACGGCCGCTGGCACCCGATGCCGCCGCCGAACCGTCGCCCGGTACGCCCGGTGAAACGGGTGGCAAGGATGTCGGCAGCGCGTCGCTGACGCACTGACGCGACACGCGCGCGAATGCCGGAAACCCGCGTCATCATTGGCTTTCCGGCTTGCGCGCGTCATGGCCCGCTGGTATAAATCCCTCAACCTTTGCGCAGGTTTCGTCTAGCGCGCGAAGGTACAGGTGGATCGGATTCGAGGCCCAGCTTCGCCGGGCCGATCCGTTTTCAAGACACGCGGGTTGCGCCCGCCCAGGGAGTCCATGATGAACAAAGCCGAATTTACGAGTGCCGTCGCCGACGACGCCGAGATGTCCAAGGCCGATGCCGGTCGCGCGGTCGACGCGATGATCGAAGTGATCAAGAAGGCGCTGAAGAAAGGCGACACGGTCACGCTGGTGGGCTTCGGCACCTTCTCGGTGCGCAAGCGCGCCGCGCGCCAGGGTCGCAACCCGCAGACCGGCGACACGATCAAGATCAAAGCCTCGAAGAATCCGGCCTTCAAGGCTGGCAAAGCCCTGAAGGATGCCGTAAACTGAGCGCCTTCCTTGGGGAGGGGTGCTTAGCTCAGCGGTAGAGCGTCTCCCTTACAAGGAGAGGGTCGGGGGTTCGAAACCCTCAGCACCCACCAGTCAAGAGATACGCGGAGTGGTAGTTCAGTCGGTTAGAATGCTGGCCTGTCACGCCGGAGGTCGCGGGTTCGAGTCCCGTCCACTCCGCCATGTCCCCGAGGGCGCCCCGCAAGGGCGCCTTCGTTTTTTTCCGGCACCGCTGTCCGGTGCCACGCACCGAGTCGCCTAACCCATGCTGCAGAACATCCGCGACAAGTCCTCCGGCTGGATCGCCTACGTGATCCTCGGTCTGATCATCGTCACGATGGCGTTTTTCGGAATCGAGTCGTACTTCGCGCCGAAGCTGGAGACGTTCTCGGCGCGCATCGAGGGGCCGGCGAAGTTCCTCGGCTGGGGCGGACAGTCGGTCGACATCTCGCAGGACCAGTTCCGCAGCCGCTTCGAGCAGGTGCGCGCGCAGGAACGCCAGCGCCAGGGCGACGCGTTCGACAGCGGCGCATTCGAGAACCTCGACAACAAGCGCGAAGTGCTCGACCAGATGATCGACGAGGAGATCCTGGCGCTCGCCGCGGCGCGCGACGGCATCACCGTCAGCGAAGCCGAGGCGGCCGCGTACCTGAAGTCGATGCCGCAGTTCCAGGCGAACGGCGCGTACAGCGTCGAGCAGTACCGCCTCGCGCTGGCCTCCCAGGGCCTGACGCACGCGCAGTTCATGGCGCGCATCCGCGAGCAGATGGCGCAGCAGGCGCTGCCGGACGAGATCATCCAGACCGCCATCGCCGGCAAGTCGGAACTCGATTCGTTCCTCGCGCTCAGCCAGCAGACGCGCGACATCTCGCTCGTGGACCTGCCGACGCCGTCGCTGCCGGAAGCGGCGCCCGCCGAAGCCGAACTGCGGCAGTGGTACGACGACAACGCGTCGAGCTACCGCACGCCCGAACAGGTCGCGATCGAATACGTCGAGATCGACGCGTCGGCGCTGCCGCCGCCGGTCGCGCCCGACGAGCGGATGCTGCGCGAGCTGTACACCCAGCAGCGCGCGCGTTTCGTCACCGAGCCGCGGCGTTCGGCTGCCCACATCCTCGTGGCCCTGCCGGCCGACGCCGACGCCGATGCCGATGCCAAGGCCCGCGCGCGCGCGGAAGAACTCGCGGAAGCCGCGCGCGCCCCGGGTGCCGACTTCGCCGCGCTCGCGCGCGAACATTCCGACGACCTCGGCTCGAAGACGGAAGGCGGCGACCTCGGCGTGATCGAGGAGGGCACGATCGGGCCCGCGTTCGAAGCCGCGCTGGCCGGACTCGATACGGTCGGCGCCGTCAGCGACCCGGTGCGCACGCCGGCCGGCTGGCATGTCATCGCGTTGCGCGACATCACCGCCGGCAGCGAGCGGCCGTTCGAGGAAGTGCGCGAGGAACTCGCCGCCCAGTACATGGACACCGAGCGCGAGCGCGCGTTCTCCGACCGCGCCGGCAAGCTGCTGGAGCTGATCTACCGCACGCCGACCGCGCTGGCGCCGGCGGCGAAGGAACTCGGCCTGGAACTGCAGCGCACGCCGCTGTTCACGCGCACGCAGGGCGAGGGCATCGCCGCGATCGAAGACGTCCGCCGCGCCGCCTTCAGCGACAACCAGCGCCTCGATCGCCAGGTGAGCGACACGCTCGAGATCGGTCCGGGGCACGTGGTCGCCATCCACGTCGTCGAACACCAGCCGGAGGCGGCGCAGCCGTACGAGCAGGTCGCCGAGCGCGTGCTGGCCGACTTCAACGCCGACCGCCTATCGAAGGCGTCGCAGGCGCAGGCCGAAGCGCTGCTGCAGCGCGCGCGCGACGGTGAATCGCTGGAGACGCTCGCGACCGACGTCGGCCGTACGATCGCCCCGCTGCCGGACGTGGGTCGCCAGGCACAGCTGCCGCCGCCGCTGGTGCAGGCCGTGTTCGCGACGCCGGCCCCCGCCGAGGGCGCGCCGGCTTACGGCATCGCGCGCGTCGGTCCGGACCGGCACGTGCTGTTCGAAGTGACCGCGGTGAAGGAAGGCGACCTGTCGTCGCTCGACGACGCCACGCGCGACATGCTGCTCGAACAGCTGGCGCGCGCGCGCGGCCTGGTCGAGTTCGAGGCCTACATGAAGTCGCTGCGCGACGGCTTCGAGATCACCGTCGCGGAAGACCGGCTCTGAGGGCTCAGACGCCCTCGATGCCGGTCATGCCGAGGATGTTGTAACCGGCGTCGACGTAGGTGATCTCGCCGGTCACGCCGGCCGCGAGATCGGAGCACAGGAACGCGGCGACATTGCCGACGTCCTCGATCGTGACGCTGCGGCGCAGCGGCGCGTATTCCTCGACATGGCCGAGCATCTTGCGGAAGTTGGCGATGCCGGCGGCGGCGAGCGTCTTGATCGGCCCGGCGGAGATCGCGTTCACGCGCGTGCCTTCCGGCCCGAGGTTCAGCGCGAGGTAGCGCACGTTCGCTTCCAGGCTCGCCTTGGCGACGCCCATCACGTTGTAGTTCACCAGCGCGCGTTCGGCGCCGAGGTAGCTCAGCGTCAGGATGCTGCCGCCGCGGCCCTTCATCATCGGCCGTGCCGCCTTGGCCAGTGCCGCGAGGCTGTAGCTGGAGATGTCGTGCGCGATGCGGAAGTTCTCGCGCGTCAGGCCTGAAAGGTATTCGCCCTCGATCGCCTCGCGCGGCGCGAAGCCGACCGAGTGCACGAGGATGTCGAAGCCGTCCCAGCGCTTGCCGAGCTCGGCGAACACGTTGTCGATCTGCGCGTCGTCGGCGACGTCGAGCGGAAGCACGATGTCCGAGCCGCAGTCCTTCGCCGCGTCCTCGACCCGCGACTTCAGTTTCTCGTTCTGGTACGTGAACGCGAGTTCCGCGCCTTCGCGGTGCATCGCCTCGGAAATGCCGGTGGCGATCGACCGCTGGCTGGCCACGCCGACGATCAGCGCCCGCTTGCCGGATAGGAATCCCATGGTGTTCTCCCGTGGCCGCGGACGCGGCGAAATGGCGCCTAGTTTGACCCGCGCCGGTCCATACCGCCAAGCACGGGTCAGGGATCGACGCGGATGGTCTGGCCGATCCGCAGCAGGGAGCGGCCGGTCAGCCCGTTGATCCGGTAGAGCTCCTCCAGCGGCACGCGATAGCGGGCGGCGATCCGCGACAGCGTGTCGCCGCGCGCGACGCGGTGCGTGCGCGCATCGCCGGCCGCGGCCGCCGGTGGCACGTCCGCGTCCGGAGGCGCGTCACGCACGATCGACAGCGCCGTCAGCGACGTCATCGGCGCCAGCACCTGGCGCGGCGCGCCGCTCGGTACCTGCCCGCCGCGGAACGCGGGATTGAGCTTGCGCAGCGCGGCGGCGTCGGCGCCGAGCCGCACCGCCGCCTGGTCGAGGCTGGTGATGCCGGGGGGCAACTCCAGTCGCGTCAGCGGCAGGAAATGCGTTTCGCGCGGCAGCACCAGCCCGGCGCGCTCCGGCTTCGCGAACAGGCAGGCGAGGCCGCGCAACTTCGCGACGTAGTCGTACGTCACCGGCGACAGGCCGTGCGGCAGGCGCCGTTCGCCCGACACCCGCCGGTCGTCGCCGGCACGGAACGCGCGCAGGATCCGGTTCTCGCCCGCGTTGTAACCCATCGCGATCGCGCGCCATTCGCCGTCGAACATTTCCGACAATGTCTGCAGGTAACCCAGCGCGGCTTCCGTGGACGCGACCGGCGAGAGCCGGCCGTCGTAGCCGTTCTGGATCGCGATGCCGTGGTTCCGGGCCGTGCTTCCGATCATCTGCCACATGCCGGCCGGCCCACCGGGGCCGATCGCGTCCGGCCGATACCACGATTCGACCAGCGGGATCAGCACGAACTCGCCCGGCAGGTCGCGCGCCTCCACCTCGGCGAGCACGTACGCCATCAGCGGCAGCACGGCCTCGACGTGCCGGGCGAAGACGGCCGGGTGGCCCGCGTAGCGACGGCGCCACGCGCGGTTGCGCTCGCCCTTGACGCACACCGGCGGCGTGAAGCGCGCGGCCATCCGGTCGAAGACCTCGGCGCCGGTGTCGACCGGATCCGGCTCGACGGGCGGCGGCGGGGGCGGCTGGGCATCGACCGGCGGCGTCGCGACCACCGCCGGCCGGATCGCGACCACCGCGACGGGCTCGGCCGGCTCGGTCGGATCCGGCCGCACGGGAGCCTGGCAGGCCGCGACCGCCAGCGACAGCAGCGCCGCCGCGGGCAGGGCGGGGCGCACGCGTCGCGTCACCGGAACCCGTCCTTCCAGCGCCGCAGCGCCGCGAAGGCGTCGAGGCGATCGGCCGGAACGCGGCCGCATCGCGCGGCCAGCGTCGCGCGCACTTCCGGCTCGTCCACGCGCAGGAACGGATTGGTCGCGCGCTCGAGCGCGATCGTCGAGGGCAGGCTCGGTTCACCGGCGGCACGTCGCGTCGCGACCTGCGCCAGGTACGCATCGCGCCGTGCGTTGCCCGGTTCGGCGGCACGCGCGAAGCGGCCGTTGTCCTGCGTGTATTCGTGCCCGCAGCAGACCGCGGTGTCGCCCGGCAACGCCGCGAGCCGATCGAGCGAGTCCAGCATCTGCGCCGGCGTGCCTTCGAAGAGGCGCCCGCAGCCGAGGCTGAAAAGCGTGTCGCCGCAGAACAGGTGGCCCGCCCCATGGAACGCGATATGCGTGCGCGTATGCCCGGGGATCGCCATCACCGCGAACGTCGCGTCGAGCGCGGGGATCGCGACGGTGTCGCCATCGTCGTGGCGACGATCCGCCGCGTCGATCCGGGGGTCGTGCGGGCCGTGGCACGGCACGTCGAAGCGGGCCGCGAGTTCGGCGGCACCGCCGACGTGATCGGCATGGTGGTGCGTCAGCAGGATCGCCACGGGCCGGAGGCCGTCGGCCGCCGCACGCAGCACCGGCGCGGCGTCCCCGGGGTCGACGACGATCGCCGCACCGTCGTCGGCGGCGAGCAGCCAGATGTAGTTGTCGTCGAACGCGGGCAGGGGGATCGCACGCAGCACGGGATGACCTGGGGCGCGCTTATGACGCAGAATCGCGACCATGCCCCCGGCTTCCCCCCGTCGTCAACCTGCCCGATCCGCCGATCTCTGGTTCCGCCGCGATACCACGCGCCGCCTGCTGCACGAGGTGCAGCGGCAGGTCGTGCCCGAGCTCACGCGCGTGTTCGGTCGCAGCGGCCTGTATCTCCGGCCGAGCGACGACGTGTCGCCGACGCTGTCGGGCAACCTGCTCGCCGGCGTCGTCAGCCTCGCGCGCGACGGCGACGGTTTCGGCGGCGACGTCGCCTGCAGCGACGAGCGGCTGCCGTTCGCCAGCGGTTCGCTTTCGCTGGTCTACGCGCTGTTCGTCTTCGAAACCTCGCCGGCACCGCACGCGCTGCTCGAGGAGATCGCGCGCGTGCTGGAACCCGAAGGCATGGCGATCCTGCTGACGCTCAACCCGTGGAGCCTCGCGCGCCTGCGCTGGGCCTTCCGCGGCCTGTCGTGCGCGCACCCCGGCGAGTTCGGCGCGCGCGTGCGCGATGCCGGTCTCGTCGTGCAGCGCGTGCGGCATGTCGGGCCGCTCTGGTCGCCGCCGGAGCGCGTCGACGTCGAACCGGACGGTTCCGGCGGCCCGGCGTCGCGCCTGCGGATGGCGCACCTGACCATCGCGCGCCGGCGCGACCCGGGCGTGACGCCGCTGCGTGCCGGCTCGCCGTCGATGGCGTTCCGCCCCGGAATGAGTGCGGGCTGATGGCGGGCGCGACGGCCATGAAATCGGTGGAGATCCACACGGACGGCGCGTGCCTCGGCAACCCCGGGCCGGGCGGCTGGGCCGCGCTGCTGCGCCACGGCGACGTCGAGCGCGAACTCGCCGGCGGCGAGACGCCGACGACCAACAACCGCATGGAACTGCTCGCCGCGATCATGGCGCTGGAGGCGCTGCGGCAACCGTGCCGCGTGGTGCTGTCCACCGATTCGCAGTACGTGCAGAAGGGCATCGCCGAATGGCTGCCGAACTGGGTGCGACGCGGCTGGAAGACGGCCGGCGGCACGCCGGTGAAGAACCAGGATCTGTGGCAGCGCCTGCATGCCGCCGCGGCGCCGCACCGGATCGAATGGAAGTGGGTGAAGGGCCACGCCGGCCATGTCGAGAACGAACGCGTCGACCGGCTGGCGCGCGCCGAAGCCGAGAGGTTCCGCTCCTGATGCGCCAGATCGTGCTCGATACCGAAACCACCGGCCTGGCGTGGGAGAAGGGCAACCGCATCGTCGAGATCGGCTGCCTCGAGCTGGTCGCCAGGCGGCCGACCGGCCGGCATTTCCATCGCTATTTCAATCCGGGCCGCGAGATGGAAGCGGGCGCGCAGGAAGTGACGGGCCTGACGCTGGACTTCCTGCGCGACAAGCCGCCGTTCGCCGCCGCGGTCGACGAACTCGTCGAATTCATCGCCGGTGCCGAACTGATCATCCACACCGCGAGCTTCGACGTCGGCTTCCTCGACTACGAACTGTCGCTGGCCGGCGCGCACTACGGGCGCATCACCGACCACGCGACGGTGCTCGACACGCTGGCGATGGCGCGCGAGCGCTGGCCGGGACAGCGCAATTCGCTCGATGCGCTTTGCCGGCGCCTCGGCGTAGACAACGGCCATCGCAAGCTGCACGGCGCGCTGCTCGACGCCGAACTGCTCGCCGACGTGTACCTGGGCATGACGTCGGGGCAGGGCGATCTCGGGCTCGCCACCGGGGACGAATCGGCCGCGGTCGTGCGGTTCGAGCCCGGACTCGCGCCCATGGCCCGTCGCGTACTGCGCGCCGATCCGTCCGAGCGCGCCGAGCATGCGGCGCGGATGGCGCGCATCGCCGGGAAATCGGGGCGCGAGCTCTGGCCGGCGGCGGCCGTCGCCCCGGAAGCCGTCGCCTGAGGCCGAGTCGTGGATAATCGCCCCGGACCCCTGCCGCCGAGGTCGAGTTGAACGCCACCGTCCTGCTGACTTCGGTCGACATCGACATCCCCGGCTATCGCATCCTGCGGCCGATCGGCGAGGGCGGCATGGCCTCCGTTTTCCTGGCGATGCAGGAATCGCTCGAGCGCGAGGTGGCGCTGAAGGTGATGTCGCCGGCGCTGGCGTCCAACGCCGAGTTCGCGCGCCGCTTCCTGGTCGAAGGCAAGATCACCGCGAAGCTGCAGCATCCGAACCTCGTCACCGTCTACGACATCGGCAGCCACGCGGGCGTGTATTACCTCGCCGCCGAGTACATCCCCGGCGGCACGCTGAAGGAACGCATCCACGACGGCGGGCTCAGCGTCGGGCACATCCTCGACATCGTCACCGACATCGCGCAGGGTCTCGACTTCGCGCACGAGAAGGGTTTCGTCCACCGCGACGTCAAGCCGGGCAACGTGCTGTTCCGCAACGACGGCCGCGTGGTACTCGCCGATTTCGGCATCGCCAAGGCCATGGACGGCAGCAACAGTTCCACCGTCGCGGGCGCGTCGATCGGCACGCCGGACTACATGAGTCCGGAACAGGCGCGCGGCGAGCCGGTCGACGGCCGGTCCGACCTCTACAGCCTCGGCACGGTGCTGTTCGAGATGCTCGAAGGCCATCCGCCGTACCAGTCCGGCGACCCGTTCACCGTCGCGCTGATGCACGTGACGCATCCGGTGCCGACGCTGTCGGAAAAGTACGAGTGGCTGCAGCCGCTGATCGACGGATTGATGGCGAAGCTGGCGGGCGAGCGCTACAACAACGGCGCCGCATTCATCGAGGCGATGGGCCGCGTCGTCGCCGCCGCGCCGCAGGGCGCGATCATGCAGGAGACCAGCCAGCGCAAGGGCGCGGGCCGGCACTCGGGCGGATCGGCGACGCAGCAGCGCACGCGCATCAGCGCCGGCGATCGCGATGGCAGCCGGCGGCCCGCATGGCTGTGGCCGGTGGTCGGCGCGGTGGCGCTGCTGGCGGTCGCGACGGGCGCGTGGGTCGCGCTGTCACCCGATCCGCCGGCCGACCCGGCCGCGGTCGCCACCACCGCGACCGGCCCGGTGCAGGCCGCGACCCCGGCGACGCCGGAGGCCGGCCCGCTGCCCGAAGGGTTCGAGATGCCCGCCCCGATCGACGCGCCGACCGATGGCGAACTGGAGCGGCTGCTCAACGCCGGCGACCAGCTGCTGGAATACGGCACCGCGAAGGGTCCCGACTTCGGACGCAAGCTCGATTACCCGGACGACGACAGCGCGCTCGGCTATTACCGCCGTGCGCTCGCGCTCGCCCCCGAGAACGCGCGCGCGCGCGCCGGCATCGCCGGCATCGTCGCGTTCTATCGCCGCAATGCGTACGAGCTGTGCGAGCGCGGCAGCTGGGTGCAGTGCCGCTTCCTCATCCGCAAGGGGCTCGCGGTCGACGGCACCGACGCCTATCTGCTGCAGCTGCAGGACGCCGCGGTCGCGGGAGAGGCCGGGGAGTCGCCGACACTGCCGCCGGCGCCGCCGGCGGGTTGACGCGCATCGCGGTCCGTCAGGTCCGCCGCAGCAGCAGCACGGTCACGTTGTCGGAGCCGCCGCCGTCGAGCGCGGCCGATACCAGGTGGTCCACGCATTCCTGCGCCGACAGGTCGGTGCGCGCGAGCAGCGAGCCGATCGTCGCGTCGTCCACTTCCTCGGTCAGGCCGTCGCTGCACAGCAGCAGCTGCTGGCCCGGGCGCAGGTCGCCGGCCAGCGTCTCGACCTTGAGGTTCTGCGGATCGGTGACGCCGAGCGCCTGCGTCACCACGTTGCGATGCGGGTGCGCCCGCGCCTGTTCGGCGGTGATGGCGCCCTGGTCGATCAGCTCCTGCACGTAGCTGTGGTCGGACGACAGCTGCCGCAGCTGTTCGTTCCACAGGTAGGCGCGGCTGTCGCCGACCCACGCCAGTTCGAAACGATGGTCCTGCAGCCGCAGCGCGACCATCGTCGTCCCCATCGGCAGGCTTTCGGCGCGCTGCCGGCTGTGGCGGATGATGTCCTCGTCGGCGCGGCGGATCGCCTCGGCGAGCGGACGGCCCGCGCGCACTTCGCGCACGACCGCGTCGCGGGCGAGCGCGCTGGCCACTTCGCCGAATTCATGGCCGCCCATCCCGTCGGCGACGAGCCACAGGCCGAGTTCGGCGTCGCCGAAGTACGTGTCCTCGTTCAGCTCCCGGCGCAGGCCGACGTGGCTCAGGTGCCCGAATTCGATCATCTGGTCAGAACTCCAGCCGCAGTCCGAGGGCCAGGTTGTACTGTGACACGCCGTCGCGGCTGAGCACCTGTTCGTAGTACAGGAAACCCGAGCGGCCGCGGCTGAGCACCATGGACAGGCCGAGCCCGAGGCGGAAGTAGTCGGTGTCGATCGCGTCGCCGCGCACGAACATCGGCGTCGACGTCGGGTCGTGCAGGAAGCGCGCTTCGATCGCCTGCGGGTCGTCCTTGAACTCGTGTTCCCATTCGAGCTGCAGGTGGGGCATCAGCACGCCCCAGTCGGTGCTGTGCGTGTAGGTGAGCTTGCCGCCGATCACCGATGCCAGCGACGTCAGCTCGCGCTCTTCCACCCGCAGGCCGAGGCCGTGCCCGAGTTCGCCGGCGTCGAGCTGCTCCTCGATCGCGTCGAGGCTCACGCGCGTGTAGAGCAGTTTCGCGTACGGGCCGATGCCGAGTGCGCCGCGGTTGAAATCGCGCCCGAAGGTGAAGGCGCCCTGCAGCAGGTCGCCGGCGGCGTTCGCGCGCGCCGTCTGGGCGATCGTGCGGGTGCCGCCGCCCGCCAGCGGCACGGTGTAGTCGATGTGGCGCACGAGGTCGTAGTCGTTGCGCCCGAAGGTCACGACGCCGTCGGCGTACCAGCTGTCCTTCGTGTACCACGTGCCGTACCCGGACAGCGTCCAGCCGGTCGTGTCGACGCTGCCGCCGTGATCCGGCAACGCGGTGTCCTGTCGTGTGTAACCGAAGGCCCCGCCGAAGACCAGATTGTCGCTCTTGCGGTAATCGAAGCCCGCCGTGAGCCCTTCGATGTCGTAGTCGAACGCCGGATCGACGCTGCCTTCGTCCTGCTCGCCGCGCCCGATGGTGCCCGCGGCGAAGAAGCCCCACCGATCGAAATCGGTGCCGGCCTCGCCCGCGGGCGCTTCCGGTTCGTCTTCGGCGGTGAACGCCGAGGCGAGCGTTTCGAGCGACATCGGCCCGGTCGACGTGTTCACCGCGAGTCCGCCGAAGCTCGTGCCGCGCGTACCGCTGCGCAGCGCGGCGATGCGCGCCTTCAGGTTCTGGAACTGCGCCTGCAGCGCCAGCAGCGCCGCCTGGCCCTGCGCCAGCGCGACGTCCGTCATCAGTTCGTCCAGCGCGATGACCGTCGCGTCGGGGTCGATGCCGCCGGCGTCCGTGAGTTCGCGGCACCGGGCGAGCAGGTCGGCCTCTGCAGGCGTCGGCGACGGCAGCGCCGCCAGCGCCGGGCACAGCTCGTCGATCGCCTCGACGACCTGCTGCTGCACCGGGTCGAGCCCGCCGAGGTTCGACAGCCCGCCGTTGAGCGCGAACACTGCCGGCGCGCCGGCCAGCGGCGACGCTGCGGTCACCTGAACTTCGCCGACCGTGTTCGTCGTCACCGTGTTGCTCGCGATGCCCGAGGCGTCGGTGACGCTCGTGGCCGAAGCGAGCGTGCCCGCGGTCGTGGACCAGGTGATCGTGGCGCCGGCGACCGGAGCGCCGCCCCCGTCGCGCAGTTCCACCTGCAGCGGGTCGGACGGGATGCCGGCCAGCAGCGTCTGGTCGTCGCCTTCGACGACGACCAGCGTGCCCAGCGCGGAAACCGTCAGGTTGAAGGTGACCGTCGCGCCCGGCGCATCCTGCCGCGTCGCGGAGATCACGACGGGACCGTCCACCGCGCCGGCGGTGAGGGTGGCGCTCGCCGTGCCCGTCGGGTCGGTGGGCCCGGCGGGAGCGATCGTCGCGCTGCCGCTGACGAGCGTCCACGTGATGCCGACGCCCGCCGCGGGCGTGCCGCTGTCTTCCGCGAGCACCTGCAGCGGCGCGGCGAAGGTCGTGCCGGGCAGCGCGGACTGGCCGTCGCCGCCGGCGATCGCGAGGGAAGCCACGGCCGCGATGTCGACGTCGAATGCCACCGTCGCCTCGTCACCGTTGGCGGGCACGCCGTCGGGGTCGACGCCCGCGACGATCGCGTTCGCGAAGGTTCCTGCCGCGGACGATGTGAACGATGTGGTCGCCCGGCCGGCCGCGTCGGTGATCGACGACGCCGTCGCCGGCGCGAGGGAGGCCCCCGCGTTCCATTGCACCGTGGCCCCGGCGACCGGAACGCCGCCCTGCGTCAGCTCGACGGTCACGGGGAACGCGACGCCGACGGTGGACGTCGCCGGATTCGGCGACACCCGGGCCAGCAGATGCGCGGCGGCCGTGGAGGTCAGGTTGAACGTGACCTGCGCGGTCGCGTCGTCGGCGCGCGTGGCCGTGATCACGATCGGGCCGGGCGCGCCGGCAGTGACGGTCGCGCTGGAACCGCCGGCGGCGTCCGTCGCCGCCCCGGGAACGAGGGTCGCGCTGCCCGACACCACGACCCAGTCGATCGTGACGCCGGCCGCCGGTACGCCGCTGTCTTCGGCCAGAACCTGCAGCGGCTGCGCGAACGCGGTGCCGGTGAGCGCCGCCTGGCCGTCACCGCCGGTGATCGCCAGCGAGGCGACCGCGGTCACGTCGACGTCGAACACCACCGACAGTTCGTCGCCCGACGCCGGCACGCCGTCGCCGTCGTAGAGCGCGGTGACCGCGCCGGTGAACGTGCCGGCCGCCGACGGGGTGAAGGTCGCCGTGGCTTCACCGGACGCGTCGGTGCCGACCGAGGCGTTCGCCGGCGCGAACGGCGCGGTGGCCGTCCAGGCGATCAGGCCGCCCGCCTGCGGCACGCCCGCCTGCTCGAGCAGTACGGTGAAGTCGATCGGCGTGCCGACCACGCCCGACGCCGGGTTCGGCGTCACCGCCGTCAGCGTCTTCGGCAACGCGGTCGCCGTCAGGTTGAACGTGACCGTCGCGGCCGGCGCGTCCTGCCGTGTCGCGGTGATGGTGATCGCGCCGACGGAGGTCGGTGTCACGCTCAGGTGGGCTTCGCCCACCGCGTCGGTGGGACCGCTCGGAACGATCGTCGCGGTGCCGCCGGTGACCACCCAGTCGATGACGACACCGGCGGCCGGGACGCCGCTGTCTTCGGCGAGCACCGACAGCACGGCCGGGTAGGTCGTGCCGACCGGCGTGGTCTGGCCATCGCCGCTGTTGATCGCCAGGGTCGGCACCGCGGCGATGTTCGCGTCGAACGCGTAGACGACTTCGTCGCCGCTGGCGGGCACGCCGTCGGGGTCGTAGGTGGCGACGATCGCGCCCGGGAACGTTCCGGCCGCCGACGCGGTGAAGGTCGCGCTGGCCTCGCCCGCACCATCGGTCGCGGACGTCGCGCTCGCCGGCGCGAACGGTGCGCCGGCGCTCCAGCTGATCGTCTCGGCCGGCAGCGGCGTGCCGCCCTGGTCGAGCGCGACGGTGAACGTGACCGGGGCGCCGACCGTACCCGCGGCCGGGTTGGCCGACACGGCCGAGAGCGCATAGGGCAGCGCGGTCGCGGTGAGGTTGAACGTGACCGTCACCGTCGGCGCGTCCTGCCGCGAGGCCGTGATCGTGATCGGCCCCGCCGCCGTGGGCGTCACCGTATTGGTCGCGGTGCCGGTGCCGTCGGTGGTCGTCGCCGCGGTCAGCGTCGCGTTGCCGGACGTCACGAGCCAGTCGATGCCGATGCCGGTCGCCGCCACGCCGCTGTCCTCGGCGAGCACCGACAGCGCGACGGGATAGGCGGTGCCGACCGGGCCGGTCTGGCCGTTGCCGCCGGCGATCGCCAGTGTTTCGACCGCCGTGGCGGTCAGATTGAAGGTGACGAACACCGACGCGTCGTCCGACCGCGTCGCGGTGATCGTGATCGGGCCGACGGACGTCGGCGTCACGGTCGCGGTCGCGATCCCGTTCACATCGGTCGGTCCGCTGGCGACGATCGTCGCCGTTCCGCTCGTGACCGCCCACGCGATGCCGACGCCGCCGGCACCCAGTCCGCTGTTCTCGGCGAGCACCTGAAGCGGCGTCGGGTAGGTCGTGCCGACGTCGACGCTCTGGCCGTCGCCAGCGGTCGCGGTCAGGGCGAGTACCGCATTGGCGGTGAGGTTGAAGGTGACGGTCGCCGTCGGCGCGTCCTGCCGCGTGGCGGTGATCGTGATCGGACCCGCCGCCGTCGGCGTGACCGTGGCGCTGGCCATGCCCCCGGTGAAATCGGTGGGACCGTTGGCGACGATCGTGGCCGAGCCGCTGGTCACGACCCAGTCGATCGTGACGCCGCCGGCCGGCAGGCCGGAATTCTGCGCGGTCACCGAGAGATCCGTCGCGTAGGCCGTGCCGACATCGCCGGTCTGGCCGTCGCCGGCGTTGATCGCCAGCGTGGGCACCGCGGCGACGTTCGCGCCGAACGAATAGGACACCTCGTCGCCGCTGGACGGGATGCCGTCCTGGTCGAACGTGGCGGTGACGACATTGGTGAAATTGCCCGCAGCCGAAGGCGTGAAGCTCGCCGTCGCCTCACCGGAGGCGTCGGTCGTCGACGTGCCGGACGCGGGAGCGAACGGCGCCGTCGCCGTCCAGCTGACCGTGCCGCCCACGACCGGGAGGCCGCCCGACTCGACCAGTACGGTGAACGCCTGCGGCGAGCCGACGGTCCCGGCGCCCGGGTCGGCGGAGACCGCGGTGATCGTCGGCGTACCCGCCGTCGCGGTGAGATTGAACGTCGCGGTCGCCGTCGGCGCATCCGAGCGCGAGGCGACGATCTGGATCGGTCCCACCGCTGTCGGCGTCACCGTGATCTCGGCGTTGCCGCCGCCGTCGGTGAGCGACGTGGCCGGGAAGGTGGCGCTGCCGCTCACCAGCGTCCAGTCGATCTGCAGCCCGACCGGGGAGGTGCCGCTGTCGTCGGCGAACGCCATCAGGGTGTCGGGGAAAGGAACGCCGACCGGCGATACCTGGCCGTCGCCCTGCTCGACGGAGAGCGTGGGGACGGCGGTGACGGTGACGGTGAAACTCGCCGTGTTCGGGAGGAACGCGGTGACGGGCGTGAACGCCGTGACGGTGTAGACGCCGGGCACGCTCGCGGTGAAGTCGCCGGTGCTTTCGCCGGCACCGCCGGCGACCGGATTGCCGGTGACGATGCCGTCGCCGCCGGCGGGCTGCGTCACCGACCACGTCAGGGTGGAACCGTCGGGTTCGGGCACGCTCGGGCTGCCGAAGTACGCCGTCAGCGTCGTGGTGTCCCCGGACGGGATCGTGACGCTGGTCGGCGCCACCGCGGTCACGGAGGTGCCTTCGACCAGTACGTTGAAGTCGACCGGCAGCAGCGCCGAACAGCCCGGGATCGGCGCCGCGGCCGGACACACCGGCGTACCGCGCAGCACGAACGAGCCTTCGCCGGTGATGCTGATGGTCGGGGACATCGCATCGCCACCGGCGTCGGGCACGACGGTGCCGTAGTTGAAGCCGGTGGTCACGTTCGAGAACGCCGTCGAGATCGCGGTCGTCGGCGCGCCGTTGATCTCCACGTGCGTGCCGATGGTGAAGCCGTCGCCTTCCGCCACCACCAGGCTGGTCGGTGGAATCGCGAGGTAGTCGATGTCGGTGGTGGCGAAGTTGAACGACAGCGTGTCGCCGGCGCAACCGCCGTTGAGGCAGGTGGCGATGACCGTGCCCGAACCGCCTTCCAGACCGCCGAGCGTCACGTCGAACGTGTAGGGGGTGTCCAGCGCGATCGTCGGCGCGGTGGGCGGCGTGATCGCCGCGCCGCCGGTCGTTTCGCCCGGCGCGATGCCGAGCGTGATGTCGACGGTCGTATTGCAGGCGGTCTGCGCCTCGAGCGTGAACGACACCGTGCCGCCCGGGACATTGACCTGCGTAGCGGGCGTCAGCGAAACGAAATCGCAGCTCTGCGCGAGCGACTGTCCGCTCCATCCGAGTCCCGCGATCGCGAACAGCAGGCATGCGATCGCGTGTGCCGCGGTGGAGGAGAAAAGGGAGGCCGCCCGTCGGCCGTTCGCCGCGCTGCTGGAAAACGCCATCGCTTTTCCCCTGGAATGCGGATATAACTCCGGCGCGAGTATAGCGGCTGGCGCGCCGCTGCAAGGGCCTCGGCGCGGGTCGCATCGCTTCCTTCGGAGCCATGCATGATGAACGCGCAACCCGCCTGTCCGGTCCGTACCCGCCTCTTCGTTTGTCTGTCTTCCGCGCTGCTCGTGACGGTGGCCGGCTGGCCCGTCAATCCTGCTGTCGCCGCGGTGCGCAACGCCGAAGACCTGCTGATCGTCGACTGCCTGCTGCCGGGGCAACTGCGCAAACTCGGAAGACAGGCGACCTTCATGAGCGCGCGTCGACCGATCCGCACGACGCAGGCCGACTGCGAGATCCGCGGCGGCGAATACGTCGCCTACGACCGCGCCAATTACCAGACCGCGCTGAAGGTGTGGATGGACGGCGCGATGTCCGGCGACGCCGAAGCGCAGAACAACGTCGGCGAGATCTATTCGAAGGGCCTCGGTACCGCACCCGATTACGGGATGGCGTTCCAGTGGTTCAAGAAGGCCGCCGACCAGGGTTACGGCCGCGCCAAGATCAATCTCGGCTATCTGTACGAACAGGGTCTCGGCGTGCCGCGCGACCAGGCGATGGCGCTGAACCTGTACCGCGAGGCGTCGGGCATCCAGGACGAACTGCTCTACGCCTCGGTCGTGCAGGTGGAGCTGAAGGCGAAGGACGAGCAGATCACCGGCCTGCAGCAGGAAGTGCGTGCCGGCGAGGAAGAATCGGCGGCGCTGCGCCAGCAGGTGCAGCAACTGCAGGCGGAACTCGCCCAGCGACGCAATGCGCTGCAGGCGGCGCGCGCGGAACTCGACTCGACCCGCGAGAAGCTCGCGCAGGCGCGCCAGCAGCAGGACGACAGCCTGACGCGGCTGCTCGAGAACCAGCTGCTGACGCAGGAAGAGCAGATCAACGCGCAGCGCACCCAGCTGGCCGCGCTGGAGCAACGCGCGGGGAGCCCGGCGAGCGGGGCGGTGTACGCGGCCAACCCGACGCTCGAGATCCTCGATCCGGTGTTCGTCGCGACGCGCGGTCGCAACACGGCGGTCTATCGCGGCGGCCCGGGCAAGCGCCAGGTCGTCGGGCGCATCTCGTCGCCGCAGCTCGTGCAGTCGGTCACCGTCAACGGCCAGCCGGCGCCGCTGAACGCCAACGGCGGGTTCTCCGCCGAAGTCGACGTGCCCGCCGCGACCTGCACCTGCGCGCCCGCGGCGGTCGACCGGAAGGGCGGCCGGGCGCAACTCGATTTCACGCTGCTGCCGCAGGCCGGTGGTCCGTCGGCGACGGCGGCCGCCCCGGCCGCCAGCGGCGCGCTGCCGGGCGACGTGCGGCTGGGTCGCTACCACGCGGTGGTGATCGGCAACAACACGTACCGCGACCCGGGCTACGCGACGCTGCAGAGCGCCGCGAACGACGCCAACGCGGTCGCGTCGCTGCTGAAGTCGCGCTACGGCTACGAGACGTCGGTCGTGCTCAACGGGTCGCGGCTGGAGATCCTCACCGCGCTCAACGAAATGCGCGAGAAGCTCAAGCCGGAAGACAATCTGCTGATCTACTACGCCGGCCACGGCGAGATCGATTCGAACGGCCAGGGTTACT
>CAMPHE010000004.1 GCA_946885815.1 uncultured Arenimonas sp. | reverse complement strand
AGTTCCAGATGCCGCCGACACCGTGCTCGTCGCCGGGATACCAGTTCTGCACCGTGGAGTACTTGATCTCGGCGTCGTCGAGCGCGACCAGCTCCACCACCGCCGCATGCAGCTGGTTCTCGTCGCGCTGCGGCGCGGTGCAGCCCTCGAGGTAGGACACGTGGCCCTTTTCCTCGCAGATGATCAGCGTCCGTTCGAACTGCCCGGTGTCGCGTGCGTTGATGCGGAAATACGTGCTCAGCTCCATCGGGCAGCGCACGCCCTTCGGGATGAACACGAACGAGCCGTCGGAGAACACCGCCGAATTCAGCGCCGCGAAGTAGTTGTCGCCGACCGGCACGACCGAGCCGAGGTACCGCTTCACGAGGTCGGGGTATTCGCGCACCGCTTCGGACATCGAGCAGAAGATCACGCCCTTGTCGGCGAGCTCCTTGCGGAACGTCGTGCCGACCGAGACCGAGTCGAACACCGCGTCGACCGCGACGCCGGCGAGCTTCGCGCGCTCGTGCAGCGGCACGCCGAGCTTCTCGTAGGTGTCGAGCAGTTCCTGCGGCACTTCGTCGAGCGACTGGTACTTGGGACCCTTCGGCGCGGCGTAGTAGCTGATGGCCTGGAAATCGATCGGCGCCAGCTCGAGCTTCGCCCACTGCGGCGGCGTCATCGTCAGCCAGTGGCGATACGCCTTCAGGCGCCACTCGGTGAGCCATTCCGGCTCGTCCTTCTTCGCCGAGATGAACCGTACGACGTCCTCGTCGAGGCCCGGCGCGAGCGTGTCCGATTCGATGGCGGTGACGAAGCCGGCGCTGTACTTGCGGCCGAGCTGCCGTTCGATTTCCGCGTTGCGTCCGTTCATTCCGTTCTCTCCGCGACGGCCAGTCGCACCGGGATCCGCCGTGCCGCGCGCGCCTTCGGCACCAGGTCGGCGAGGGTCACCGCGCCGAGCGCTTCGGCGATCACGTCGTTGATCCGCCGCCAGTGGGTCGGCAGCCCGCAGTGCGCTTCGTGCTCGCACGTCGAGTGCTCGCCGCTGCATTCCGTCATTTCCAGCGGGCCTTCCATCGCCTCGACGATCGCGATCAGCGAAACCTCACCGACGGACCGCGCGAGCCGGTAGCCGCCATTCGCGCCGCGGAATCCGGCGACGAGCCCGGCGTGCGCGAGCGGCTTGAGCACCTTGGCGACGGTCGTCGGTTCCAGGCGCGCGCGCGCCGCGAGTTCCGCCGCCGGCCACACGCGGTCCGGCTCGCTCGCCAGCACCGTCAGAAGGACGGTCGCGTAATCGGTCAGTCGGGTGACGCGGAGCATCGTCGCGGCCTGTTTCAATCAGGACCGGAATTGTACGATTTCGACGCACCGCGCTCAATGACGGCGTAGTTGTCGAGAATGGTTCGCATCGCGGCGTCGGCGCGGTGCCGCGGGCGGCGGCGATGGGCCACAATGCGGCCCCGCCGACAGGACACGCGACCCGCATGCCGAAGAAAATCGAAGCCCGCCGTTCGAAGATCCACGGCAACGGCGTGTTCGCCGTCGCCCCGCTGAAGAAGGGCGAGCGGGTGGTGCAGTACAAGGGCCTGCTGCGCACCCACGCGCAGACCGACAAGGCTTACGGTGGCGAGCCCGAGACGGGCCACACGTTCCTGTTCACGCTGAACGACAAGTACGTGATCGACGCGAACGTCGGCGGCAACGTCGCGCGCTGGATCAACCACAGCTGCGACCCGAACTGCGAGGCGGTCTGGGACGAGGCCGACAGCGGCAAGCCGAAGGAAGACCGGATCCTGATCGAAGCGATCCGCGACATCCGCGCCGGCGAGGAGCTGACGTACAACTACGGCATCACGCTCGACGAGCCGCATACGGCGAAGCTGAAGAAGGTCTGGGCGTGCCGGTGCGGGTCGAAGAAGTGCACGGGGACGATGCTGCAGCCCAAACGCGCGAAGCGCGGTTAGGCGCCCGTCGGGTCGTGATCGGCCCGGCATGACCTATGACCTTTGGCGCTTCGGGGGCGTCGCACGGAAGATGCGTCGTCTCCGCGAGAATTCCCGCATGTCCCCGAACCGCTTCCCGTCCCCGCTGGCGCTGTTCGCGCTCGTCGTCGCGCCCGCGTCCGCCTTCGCGGTCGAGATCGACGGCCGGATCGATCCGTCGGAATGGGCCGGCGCGCGGCACGTCACCGAGTTCACGATGGTGCAGCCGCTCACCGGCGACGCGCCGACGCTGAAGACCGAGGCCTGGGTGCTGGCGACGCCGGAGGGTCTCGCGGTCGCTTTCAGCAACGAACAGCCGGCCGGCGTGCCGCGCACGACGCAGCGCACGCGCCGCGACCAGGGCGGCCAGCTCGACCGCGTGAACCTGATGGTCGATTTCGACGGCGACGGCCGCACCGGCTACGACTTCATGGTGACGAACGTCGGCGACATTTCCGACGAAGTGATCACCGGCGAGCGGAACTTCAGCCGGGACTGGGACGGGCTGTGGACGTACGCGACCACGCAGGACGCGGACGCGTGGCATGCGGAGATCCTGATCCCGTGGCACGTCGCGCCGATGGCCCGGCCCGAGGGCGGCCGGCGCACGCTCGGGCTGTATCTCGACCGCGTCGTGGGCAGCACCGGCGAGCGCTTCGGCTGGCCGGCGATCAGTTTCAACAAGCCCACTTTCCTGTCGGAGTTCACGAAAGTGGACGTGCCGCTGTACGAGCAGTCGCTGCTGTCGGTGACGCCGTACGTGGTGGCGTCGTCGGACTTCGTCGGCGATGCATCGGATTTCGACGCCGGCGCCGACCTGTTCTGGAAGCCGAACGGCACGTTCCAGCTGTCGGCCACGCTGAACCCCGATTTCGGCCAGGTCGAGAGCGACGACCTCGTCGTCAACTTCGGCGCGGTGGAGACCTTCTTCGGCGACAAGCGTCCGTTCTTCACCGAGAACCAGGGCCTGTTCGACTTCGCGTTCGGCGCCGGCAACAGCCGGCTGCTTTACACGCGCCGCATCGGCGGGCCCGCCGACGACGGCTCGGGCGAGGCGGGCGACGTGGTGGCCGCGGTGAAGGTCAACGGCAGTCTCGGCCAGACGCGCTACGGCGCGCTGGTCGCGACCGAGGCCGACGACCACGGCCGCGATTTCCTCGCGCTGCGCGCGACGCGCGATTTCGGCGCGCATGACGTCGGCGCGATGTTCACGCGCGTCGATCGCCCCTTCCTCGATCGCGTCGCCAACGTCTATGCGATCGACGACCGCTGGGTGCCGGCGGAAGGGTGGAACATCGCTTCGGCACTGGTCGTGAGCGACATCGACCAGGCCGGCGAGTCGATCACCGACAGCGGCTTCCAGACGCGCATCGACCAGGAAATGGGCGACGGCTGGCGGCAGCAGCTCTATTTCCTGCATCTGGGCGACGATCTGCAGGTGAACGACATCGGCTACATCGACCGCGTCGACTTCAACTACCTGCGCTACGAGCTGGCCAAGCGGCAGACCGGATTGCCGGAAGGATCGTCGTACAACTCCCACGAATGGCGCTGGGCCGCGTCGCAGCGGCGCAACGACGGCGGCGTGCGCATCGCCGACGCCGTCGCCGTCAACCGGTACAGCGAACGCTCCGACGGTGGCAGCGAGTTCGCCGAGTTCGCGATGTGGACCGCCGGCCACGACGACCTGATCACCCGCGGCAACGGCATCGTCGACGTGCCGGAAAAAGTGTTCCTCTACTGGGAGCGCTTCCGTCCGCGGCAGGGACGCTGGTCGCTGTTCGGCTGGGTCCGCGCCTTCGCGGAAGGGCTCGAGGGCGTCGACGGAATGGGCTTCGACGCCGGCATCGAGCCGACGCTGCACCTGAGCGACACGCTCGCGCTGCAGGGCTCGTTCGCGTACCAGCACTCGCCCGACTGGCTGCTGTGGCGCGGCGGGGACCGGCTCGGCTCGTATTCGCAGGACTTCGCGCGCATCGGCGCGAACCTGCAGTGGCAGATCGGCACGCGGCAGGAGCTGCGCGTGAAGCTGGAGACCATCGCGCTCGACGCCGAACTGCGGCAGGCGTGGCAGGTGGGCGCGAACGGCGACCCGCAGCCGATCGCGACGCCGGCCGACATCGGCGACTTCAGCCTGTCCAACCTCGGCCTGCAGGTGCGCTGGCGCTATGAACTGGCGCCGCTGTCGGACCTGTATGTGGTGTATGGCCGCGGCGGCGCGGCGGATTTCGGCGAGGGCCGACCGCTGTCGCACCTGCTCGGCGACGCGGTGGACCTGCGTGATTCCGACCAGCTGCTGATCAAGCTGAGCTACCGCTTCGAGCTCTGACCCGACCGGGGCCATGGGCGTAGAATGGCCGCCATGGAAACCGTCGATGCGGTGATGCTGTCGCGCATCCAGTTCGCGGCCAATATCAGCTTCCACATCCTGTTCCCGACGATCACGATCGCGCTGGGCTGGGTGCTGCTGTTCTTCAAGCTGCGCTTCCTGCGCACCGGGAACGACGCGTGGCTGTCGGCGTACTTCTTCTGGGTGAAGGTGTTCGCGCTGAGCTTCGCGATGGGCGTCGTCAGCGGCGTCACGATGAGCTTCCAGTTCGGCACGAACTGGCCGGGCTACATGAACACCGTCGGCAACATCGCCGGCCCGCTGCTGGCCTACGAGATCATGACGGCCTTCTTCCTCGAGGCCAGCTTCCTCGGGATCATGCTGTTCGGCCGCAAGCGCGTCGGCGAGCGGATGCACACGCTCGCGACGGTGCTGGTCGCGGCCGGCACCACGCTGTCGGCGTTCTGGATCCTGGCGCTGAACTCGTGGATGCAGACGCCGGCCGGATTCGAAGTGATCGATGGCGTCGTGCATCCGACCGACTGGTTCGCGGTGATCTTCAATCCCTCGTTCCCGTACCGGCTCGCGCACATGCTGCTGGCATCGGGCCTCACGGTCGCGTTCCTCGTGGCCGGCCTGTCGGCCTACCGCTGGGCCCGTGGCGACCGCGCCCCCGATGTCGCCGCCGCGCTGCGCACGGGCGTACTGCTGGCGGCGGTCCTGATCCCGGTGCAGATCTTCGTGGGCGACCAGCACGGCCTGAACACGCTGGAACACCAGCCGGCGAAGATCGCGGCGATGGAAGGCATCTGGGGCGAAGGCGAGGCCGGCGCGCCGGCACTGATCTTCGCGTGGCCGAACGAGGTCGAGCGTCGCAACGATTACGCGATCGGCGTGCCGGGTCTCGCCGCGCTGATCCTCACGCACGACCTGCAGGGCGAGCTGAAGGGTCTGGACAGCTTCGAGGACCATCCGCCGGTGCTGCCGGTGTTCTGGGCGTTCCGCGTGATGGTCGGCACCGGGATGCTGATGCTGGCGGTGTCGTGGCTCGCCGCGTGGCAGCTGCGGCGTCGCGGCGAACCGTCGCCGTTCATGGCGCGCGCGCTGGTGGCGATGACGTTCGCCGGGTGGCTCGCGACGCTGGCCGGCTGGTATGTCACCGAGATCGGCCGGCAGCCGTGGCTCGTCACCGGCGTGCTGCGCACCGCCGACGCGGTGACCGACACGCCCGCGCCGATGGTCGGCAGCAGTCTCGCCGCGTACCTGTCCCTGTACGCGCTGCTGCTGCTCGCCTACGTTTCCGTGCTGTTCCACCTCGCACGCAAGGGCGGACACTCGGTCGCGGCGCCGATCACCGCACCGCGCGGCGAGCCGGACGAGCGCTGAGGAGCACGCGATGGACCCGTACCTGCCGCTGATCTTCGTCGCGCTGATGGCGCTGGCGATGCTCGTCTACGTCGTGCTCGACGGCTACGACCTCGGCGTCGGCATGCTCGTGCCGCTGGCCGACGACGCCGGCAAGAACCGCATGGTCGCGTCGATCGGCCCGTTCTGGGACGCGAACGAGACCTGGCTCGTGCTCGGCGTGGGGCTGCTGCTGGTCGCGTTCCCGGTCGCGCACGGCGTGATCCTCGGCGCGCTGTACCTGCCGGTGGCGGTGATGCTGATCGGGCTGATCCTGCGTGGCGTCGCCTTCGATTTCCGCGCGAAGGCGCACGACGACCACCGGCCGCTGTGGAACGCGCTGTTCTTCGCCGGTTCGCTCGTGGCGTCGCTCGCTCAGGGCTGGATGATCGGCCGGTACATCCTCGGTTTCCAGCAGGGCGCCGCGGCGTGGCTGTTCGCGGGCTTCATCGCGCTCGCCCTGGCCGCCGGCTATGCGCTGCTCGGCGCGACGTGGCTGCTGATGAAGCTGGAAGGCCCGCTGGTGCGGCGCGCCGCGCACTGGGGCTGGTGGGCGCTGTGGCTCACCGGGCTCGGCATCGCCGCGGTATCGATCGCCACGCCGATGGTGAGCCCGCGCATCTTCGCGAAGTGGTTCGCCGTGCCGCAGCTGTTCGCGCTGCTGCCGGTGCCGCTGCTGACCACGCTGCTCTTCGCCACCTGCGAAAGCCATCTGCGGCGCATCCGCCGCGGCGCGCCCGGCCGCGACTGGGTGCCGTTCGCCGCCGCCGTGGCGATGTTCGTACTGGCGTTCGCGGGGCTCGCCTACAGCCTGTTCCCCTACCTGGTGATCGACCGCATCGTCTACACCGAG
Source organism: uncultured Arenimonas sp. (assembly GCA_946885815.1). The sequence continues at coordinate 13,899 of CAMPHE010000004.1, read as the reverse complement.
GCCGCCGCCGCGCCGGGCTCGCTGAAGATCATCCTCGCCGGCGCGGCGGTGACGCTGCCGATGATCGTGGGATACACGGTGTTCGCGTATCGGGTGTTCTGGGGGAGGAGCACGGAGCTCAGCTACGAATAGGCGGACAGGGGACAGGGGACCCGTATCCGCCTTTCAGGCCCGCGTGATCCGCGCCCACGCCGCGGCCAGGACCCTCGACAGCCCGCCCGGAGCCTTGCCCGGCAGGTGGTGGAACGTGTTTTCCCGCCGCGCTGCCACGACCGGCTCCGCCGCCGGCCTGGCCGGCCGTTGCGCGAGACGCGGCAGCTCCCCGGGCGTCGCCAGCCACAGCGTCGTCTCGCCGATGCCGTCGAGCGTTTCACGGTGCGGCACGGCGGCGTCGAGCGCATCGCCGGCCATCTCCCGCACGCGCGCCGACGCGAGCACGTATTCGCGCGACGGCACGGTGTTCTTGAGCATGCGGTGGATCGCGATGACGTCCTCGCCGGCGAGTTCCTCGAACTGGCGCACCTGCTTGATCGCGATCTCGCCGGCGTGCACGAACGCCTTCAGGCACAGCCGGTCGGTGTTGCTGCACGCGTCGCAGGTGCAGTGCCGGCGCTCGTGGCGGATGCATTGCAGGCAGGTGGCGAACGCGTCGAAGAAGCCGCCGACCTGCGCCAGCACATCGCGCGCCGCCGCTGACGCCGTGTCGGATGCGTATTCGCGGAACAGCAGCGCGGCATCGCCCTCGAGCTTGTTGACGACGAGCGGGTGATCGGCGCGGTCGATCACCGATTCCATCAGGTCGGTGATGATCTGCTCGGCGTGCAGCAGGCTGACCTGCCGGTTGGTGATGAATTCGGTGTAGCCGCTGATGTCGACGATCACCAGCAGCGCCGGCGCGAGGCGCACGGCTCAGCCCCCCGGTGCGCCGGTCGCCGGTGTCGCCTCGTCGACCGGCGGGTCGATATTGACGCCGAACTCGCAGACCCACGCCGGGTTCACCAGCAGCCGTGCGTCGTCGGAGCCGAATTCGCTGTCGCCGACCGGATAATCCGCCGGTTCCTCGCCGAGGCCGGCCGCACGCGGGCACAGCGTGACCGGGCCCGCGCTGGCCCCGTCGGGGGCGAGGCGGCCGCCGCGCCAGTCCGTGACGACGCCGCCATAGTCCCAGTCGAAACCCATGAAGCCGTACGGGCCGCCGTTGAGCTGCGCCAGCGCCTGGCTCGACAACCCGATCCGCACGCCGTCGGCCCGCGTCCACGCCACCGCTTCCTGCCCGGCGAGCAGCATCAGCGGATGCACGCCGGCTTCGTCGAGGTAGACCGACAGCCGTCGCGACGGGTCGGCGGGAAACAGCGTCCAGCCGGCCGTGGTCTCGCCTTCGGCGAACGGCAGCATCGCCGCGACGACCTCGCCGGCGCCGAGGCGCGCCTGCACCGCCGCGAGCGTGTCGTCGAAGCGGACCAGGTCTTCGATGCGCGTCGGGGCGTCCGGCGCGTCAGGCGCGGGCGTCGCCGGCGACGCCGTGGCCGGCGGCGTGGCCACCGCCGCGTCCGGGGCATCGCCGTCCACGGGCGTGCCGGTCGGGGTGTCGCGCGAACACGCGGGCACCATCGCGATCAGCAGCAGGGCGAGCAGCAGGCGCATCGGCGAAATCCTCCGGCTGCCGCGGACGGCGGCCGCGCCAGTGTGCCATCGCCGCCCGGCCGCCGGTCAGTCCTCGTCGTGGTGCGGGCGCCACGCCTCCACGAGCTGCTTCTGCACGTTGCCCGGCACCGGTTCGTAATGGCTGAATTCGAGGTCGTAGCGGCCGCGGCCGGCCGTCGCGCCCTTGAGTTCGGTCGCGTAATCGGTGAGTTCCGACAGCGGCACCTGCGCCTTCACGACGATCTCGCCGCCGCGATCGGAATCGGTGCCGTGGATCCGCGCGCGCTTGCCGGCGAGCTGGCCGGTGATGTCGCCCATATGCGCTTCCGGCGCGCGCACCGTCAGGTCGACGATCGGCTCCAGCACCTGCGGCCGCGCCTTCAGCACCGCGTCGAGGAACGCGCGCTTGCCGGCCGCGACGAACGCCACCTCCTTCGAGTCCACGCTGTGGTATTTGCCGTCGTAGACCGTGACGCGCACGTCCTGCAGCTCGTAGCCGGCGATCGCGCCGCCGTGCAGCACCTGCCGCACGCCTTTTTCCACCGCGGGGATGTATTGCCCCGGAATGGTGCCGCCCTTCACCGCATCGACGAATTCGAATCCCTTGCCGCGCTCGAGCGGCTCGATGCGCAGGAACACTTCGCCGAACTGGCCGGCGCCGCCGGTCTGCTTCTTGTGCCGGTGGTGGCCTTCGGCCGCGGCGCCGATGGTTTCGCGATAGGCGATGCGCGGCGGCCGCGTCGTGACCTCGACGCCGTAGCGCTCGCGCAGCCGGTCGACGAGCACGCGCAGGTGCAGTTCGCCGAGCCCCCGCACCACGGTTTCGTTGAGTTCGGCGACATGGTCGACGACGTAGCCGGGGTCCTCCTCGGCCAGCTTGTGCAGCGCGGTCGCGAGCTTCTGCTCCTGCCCGCGCGTCGCGGCGGCGATCGCGAGCCCGAACATCGGCCGGGGCAGGTCGACCGGCTTCAGCCGGATCTCGTCCTCGTCGTGGCTGTCGTGCAGCACCGCGTCGAAATGGATCTCCTCGATCTTGGCGACCGCGGCGATGTCGCCGGGGATCGCCTGGTCGATCTCGACGTGGTCCTTGCCCTTCAGCCGGAACAGATGCCCGACGCGGAACGGCTTGCGGCCGTCGTCGACGAACAGCTGGCTGTCGCGCCGCACGGTGCCCTGGAACACGCGGAACACGCCGAGCTTGCCGACGAACGGATCGTTGACGATCTTGAACACGTCGGCGATCACGTGCGCCGACGCATCGGGCGTCGCGGTGATCGGCTCGCCGTTCTTCTCGAACGGGGGCGGATTGCCTTCCAGCGGATTGGGGAAGAGTTTCTCCGCGAGATCCAGCAGCTCCCTGACGCCGGCGCCGGTGCGCGCGGAAACGAAGCACACGGGAACGAGATGGCCTTCGCGCAGGCACTGCTCGAACGCGTCGTGCAGCGCCGTGCCGGACAGGCCTTCCTCGCCGTCCTCGAGATAGCGCTCCATCACCTGCTCGTTGATCTCGACGACCTGGTCGATGATCCGCTGGTGCGCGTCGGCCACCGGGCCGAGATCGGAGTCGCCGGCGGGATTGAAGAAGCAGTCGACGACGCGCGTGCCCCCGTCGGCCGGGAGATTGATCGGCAGGCACTCGGAGCCGAACGCGTCGCGCAGCTGCTCGACCAGCGGGCCGAGCCGGGCGGGGTCGGCATCGATCTTGTTGACGACGAGCACGCGGCAGAGACCGCGCGTCTTCGCGTATTCCATCATCCGGCGCGTGCCGTGGGCGATGCCGGTGGTCGCGTCGACGACGATCGCCACGGTTTCCACCGCGGAGAACGCCGACAGCGTCGGGCCGCGGAAATCGGGGAAGCCGGGCGTGTCGATCAGGTTCACGTGCACCGGCGGGCTGCCGGCGGGCGCGTGGTCGGTGGAAGCGATCGCGGTGTTCAGCGAATGGCCGCGGGCCTTCTCCATCGGATCGTGGTCGGACACCGTGGTGCCGCGTTCGAGGTTGCCTGTCGCCTGGATCGCGCCGCCGGCATGCAACAGGGCTTCGAAGAGGGTGGTCTTGCCGGCGCCCGAGTGGCCTGCGAGGGCCACGTTGCGGATCTGTTCCGTGCTGTACGACATGAGGCCGTCTCTCCCTGGTCAGGGTGATGGGCCGTCATGGTCGGCGGCGCGATGGCGCGGCCAGTCGGTCGTCGTGTGCGCGCGACCGCGCGTCGGTCATGGCGGAAAGGTCCCGGCCAGCGGCCGGGGGGACAGGGTCGCGCCGGCGCGGGCTCCGGTCAACCCGCGGCGGCCGCATCCTTTTCGTCTAGCGCGCCGCCGCCCGCGCCCGCGTCACCAGGGGCGCCAGCGCCGCCAGACGCGGCGTCAGCGCCGCCTCGTGCCGCCGCCACTTCTCCGGATCCGGTGGCGTGAGCGTGTAGCGCGACAGCGGCAGCGCGCCGACCGCGCGGTCCCAGTCCCAGCCGGCCCAGGCCCGGATGCGCTCGACTTCCCCGGCCGGGTCGGCGACGAAGCGATCGTGGTCGACGCCGAGCCAGGCCCGCGCGTCGAGCGCCTGCAGGTCGTCGAGAAGGATCCGGGTGGCCGCTTCCCACTGCGCGGCGACGACGTCCGCGAGCGGTTTTCCGGAAAGCGCGCGCCAGCCCGGCGTCAGCAGGAACGACCACGGCGGCCCGTCCCAGCCCGGCAGGCTCGGATACATGACGAAATTCCCGGAGTTCCAGCCGTCGATCATGCTGCCGAGCACCGCGCGCGCGTCGCGATGCAGGTACAGGAAGCGGGCGCCGGGAAAGACCGCGCGCAGGAACGGAATCCGCAGCGCGTTCTTCGGCGTTTTCTCGAGCATGCGCAGCGCACCGGTCGGCGCCGGCGGCCGGCCGTCGCGATCACGCAGCGCGTCGAGGAACCGCTGCCGCAGTCCGGTGGCGGTGGCCGCGTCGGCATCGGCGGCGAGCAGCCGGTTCGATTCGTGCCCCCGGGCGGCCGGGGCGAGTCCGGGAACGCCTTCGATCAGCGCATGGCTTTCGTCGCCGATGGTGTAGACGCCCGGCGCGCCGACGAGCGTCTCGAACAGCAGCGTCGAGCCGGAACGGGGCGGGCAGACGATGAACACGGGCCGGTCGAACCGGTCCGCGCCGTCAGGACCGCGCCCGGAAGGCGCCGGCGTCGCATTTCCGCCATGCACGTCCTGCCGCGATGCCGGATCGCCGGCGCCGGCGAGCGCGCTGTCGAAAACGAGGCTGTCGAGCATGAACAGCAGGCCGATCTCGTTCTTCAACCCGACGACGTCGGCGCCGCGCGCCACCGCTTCGGCGCGGCCCGCCTGGAGCAGTGCGCGGTACTGCGACGCGCCGGCGGGATCGGTGCCGAACCGCGACCACGCCGCATGCCACCGGCGCACGAAGTCGAGCAGCGCCTGCTGCACGCCGGGCAGCGCCGGGTGCGGCACCGCCTCGCCGAGCAGGAAGACGCAGTGGTCGCGGATCTCCCACGGCGTCATCACCGCCGGCAGGTTTTCCGTTTCGAAGTGCAGTTCGGGCTCGGCGCCGTCCAGCGGCACCGGGCGGGCGTGCCAGCCGGGCAGCGAGCGCCCGGCCGGGCGGCCCTGCTGGATCAGCTTCCACAGTCCGTCGCCGCCCACGGTGTCGGCGACCAGGTGAACGCGCGTGCTGCTCGCGTCGTTGACGACGCGATGGCGCTGCCACGTGTCGAAGATCCAGCATTCGCCGGCGCCCATGTGCGTCCCCGCGCCGCCGACTTCGAAGCGGACGTCGGGCGTCGTGGTGATCGGCACATGCACGCGCATCCGCTCGCGCCAGTAGTAATTCGTGTCGACATGCGCGGTGACCTCGGCCTGGCCCGAGAGGCGCATCAGCCGGGAGCGCCCCCAGGTCGCGCCGAGCGCGCCGAGCACCTGCCGGACCCGCGGCAGCCGGGCGAGCGCCGGGGTGGGGCGCATCGCGCCGGACAGGTCGTCGCTGTCGGGATCGCCGCCGGTGGTCACCAGCGTCAGCGCGCTGTTGCCGGGCAGCTTGTTCGGGTGCTCGCGCCACAGCGCCTCGTCGACGTCCGCGATCTCGGCGGCCAGCGCGGCGGCGTCGAACGACACCGGCAATTGCAGGAAGGGAACTTGCAGTTTCATCGCCGCGACATGGTACGCAAAATGTGCTCTGAGCAATTTATCCGTCCGATTCCACCGGGCGTAGACTGGGCGCCCGCCGCCACGGCATCCGCACCGGAGTACGACATGGCCTTCAAGCGCTACGCGACCGCCCACTGGGAAGGCGACCTCAAGACCGGCAAGGGCCGCATGAGCACGCCGCAGAGCGGCCTGTTCGAGGAGACCCGCTATTCGTTCAACACCCGCTTCGGCGACGAGAAGGGCACCAACCCCGAGGAGCTGCTGGCCGCGGCGCATGCCGGGTGCTTCTCGATGGCGCTGGGGTTCATCCTGCAGAACGCCGGCTATACCGCCACGCGCATCGACACGCGCGCCGACGTCGCGATGGAAACGTCACCCGGCCCGCATGCCACCGGCGTCCACCTGAAAGTCGAGGCCGCCGTCCCCGGCATTTCCGCCGACGAGTTCGCGAAACTCGCGGACGACGCGAAGGCCAACTGCGTGATCTCGAAGGTCCTCTCGATCCCGGTGACCCTCGAGGCCCGGCTAGCCTGACCGGGCACCGCGGTCGAAGCTGAATGGCGCGCCGGCCGGGTTCAGCGGCCGTTCCGCGCCTTCACCCGACGCTGACGCCACGCCGATTTCCGGCGCAGGAGTGCAATCGATGAAGCGTCTCGTTCTCGCCCCGCTCGTGTTCGCCGCGGCGCTCGTCGCCGGCGGTGCGAACGCGCAGGACTCCGCCCAGTCCTACGGCTACCAGGATCGCTACGGCGACACGTACCAGGACGGCTACGTCACGGACGACCGCTACTACGACGACGGCTACGACGACCGCTACGGCGACGACCGTTACGTGGACGATCGCTACGGGTACGCGGACCCGGTCGTCCCCGACCGCTACGGCCGCACCGGCACCTACGACACCGCGCGCGTACTGCGCGTCGATCCGATCGTGTCGCGCGGCGCGCCGGTGACGAGGCGCGAATGCGTCGGCGGCTACGACGACCGCTACGCGTACGGCGGCGGCTACGGGAGCGATCCGTATCGCCAGCGCGCGCGCACCAGTGGCGCCGGGGCGGTGATCGGCGCGGTGATCGGCGGTGCGCTCGGCAACGCCATCGCCGACGACGACCGGCGCGGCCGCCATGGTTACGGCTATCGCACGTCGAGCAGCCAGCGCACGGCGGCGACGGTGCTCGGCGCCGTGGTCGGCGGCGCGATCGGCAACGGCATCGAGCGTTCCGCGGCGACGCAGCGCGACCGCCGGTACGGCGACCCGCGCTACGGTGCCCAGGGCTATTACGGCCAGCCCGCGGCCGACTGCCGCACCGTCGGCGGTTACGACGACGCGTATGACCGCTACTACGGCGCCGACCGCGGTGGTCGTGTCGACGGCTATCGTGTGACGTACGAATACGCCGGCCGCCGCTACGAGACCGTCACCGATTACCACCCGGGCGACCGCCTGCGCGTGCGCGTGGACGTGCGGCCGGAGGGTTGAGCGGGCCCGGCACCGGCGTCGAGGAAGGGGCCTGCGGGCCCCTTCTTCATTTCGTCGGCCAGTCGAGCCGGCCGCGCACGACGGTCTGCACCTGGCCGCCCGACCAGACCTCGCCGTCGGCATCGACGCGCAGTTCCAGCCGCGCGTCGTGACCGACCTCGCGGCCCTGGCTGACGACGTAGCGGCCGTCGGCATGCGGCAGCGCCGCCGATTCATGCAGGAACGCGGCGAGCGTGGCGTTCGCCGCACCCGACGCGGCGTCCTCCACCTGCGCCGGCTGTCCGACCAGCGCTCGCACGACGAGGTCGTAGTCCTGGCCGTGGCAACGCGCGAACACGCACAGCCCCATCGCGTCGTGGCCGCGCGCGAGGGCCGAGATCGCGTCCCAGCGCGGTACGTAGCTGCGCACGGAGGCCTCGTCGACGAGTTCCGACAGCCACCAGCGGCGGCCGCCGTCCATCAGCACCGGCGGCAGCGGGCCGGGCACGTGGCCGCGCAGCGCGTTGCTCAGGCGAACGTCTTCCGGCTGGCCGACCTCGAGCACCTTCGCCCGCGGCGCGCGAACCGCGATGCGGCGCCCGCGGCCGTCGCCCCGCACCTCCACCGGCAGCAGGCCGACCGCGCACTCCTGCACCAGCCGGCCGTCGCGGGGCGCGGCGAGGCCGGCGTCGAGCACGGCGTGCGCGCTGCCGATGCTCGGGTGGCCGGCGAACGGCACCTCGCGGCGGGGACTGAAGATGCGCAGGCGATAGCTCGCGTCGGGCGTCGACGGCGGCAGCACGAAGGTGGTTTCCGGCAGCCGCGTCCAGCGGGCGATCGCCTGCATCGCGTCGTCGTCGAGCCCGTCGGCCTCCAGCACGACCGCCAGCGGGTTGCCGTCGCCGGGTCGGGCCGCGAACACGTCGAGCTGCACGAACTCCCTTTCCATCCTCTCGCCCTCTCCGTGGAGCCGCGAATCGTACCGCGATCGAACTCGACCGGTGCGCCCGCATGCCACGGAAAAGACAGGAGCTTCGGATAGACTGCGGCGCCGTGAAACGCGCGAGCGCCACCTCCCGATGACCGACTGGATCGTGCTGAAGTTCGGCGGCACCAGCGTCGCCCGCCGCGAGGGCTGGGAGACGATCGGCCGGCTGATGCGGCAGCGCCACGCCGAGGAAGGCGCGAGCGTGCTGGTGGTGGTGTCGGCGCTCGCCGGCGTCACCAACGCGCTGCAGGCGGTCTGCGACACGCACGCCGACCGCGCGGCGGTACGTGCCGGCATCGACGCGCTGGTGCACCGGCACGAGGACTTCGCCGATGAACTCGGCGTCGACCGCGGCGCGATCCGCGACCGGCTGGCCGGACTGATCGGCCTCGGCATCGATCCGCGCGCCGATGCCGGCGGCCTCGACTGGCAGGCCGAAGTGCTGGCGCAGGGTGAACTGCTGTCGTCGACACTGGGCGTCGCGTTCCTGCGTGCGCAGGGCCTGCCCGTCGACTGGTGCGATTCGCGCGACTGGCTGCGGGCGCGGCCGCTGCCGAACCAGGGCGACTGGAGCCGGTGGCTGTCGGCCTCGTGCCCGACGGAGCCCGGCGGTGCCGACACGGCCGCGACACGCGCCCGCTTCGCCGCCGCCGGCCCGGCGCTGCGCGTCGCGCAGGGCTTCATCGCCCGCGCGGCGGACGGCGGCACGGCGATCCTCGGCCGCGGCGGGAGCGACACCAGCGCCGCGTACTTCGGCGCGCTGCTCGGCGCGCGCCGCGTCGAGATCTGGACCGACGTCCCCGGCATGTTCAGCGCCAATCCGCGCGCGGTGCCGGACGCGCGCCTGCTGGTGCGGCTCGACTACGAGGAAGCGCAGGAAATCGCCACCACCGGCGCGAAGGTGCTGCACCCGCGCTGCATCCACCCGTGCCGCGAGGCACGCGTGCCGATCTGGATCCGCGACACGGGCCGCCCGGAGCTGGCGGGCACGGTCATCGACGGCGGCGCCGCGACCGTGCCCGGCGTCAAGGCGATCAGTTCGCGGCGCGGCATCGTGCTGGTGTCGATGGAAACCATCGGCATGTGGCAGCAGGTCGGCTTCCTGTCGGACGTGTTCGAGCGTTTCAAGGCGCACGGATTGTCGGTCGATCTGATCGGCTCGTCCGAGGCGAACGTCACCGTGTCGCTCGACCCCAGCGACAACCTGGTCAGCACCAACGTGCTCGACGCGCTGTGCGCCGACCTGGCGCAGGTGTGCCGGGTGAAAGTGATCGCGCCGTGCGCGGCGATCACGCTCGTCGGTCGCGGCATGCGTGCGCTGCTGCACCAGCTCGGCGACGTCTGGGCCGAGTTCGGCCGCGAGCGCGTGCACCTGATCTCGCAGTCGAGCAACGACCTGAACCTGACGTTCGTCGTCGACGAGGCGCTCGCCGACGACATGCTGCCGAAGCTGCACGCGCTGCTCGCGCAGTCGGGCGCGATGCCGGTGACCGATGCGAGCGTGTTCGGCGCGAGCTGGCGCCGGCTCGGGCTGCCGGGCGTGGCGCCGCCGCCCACGTGGTGGCAGCGCGAGCACGGGCGCGTGCTCGACGTCGCCGCGCGCGGCACGCCGCGTTACCTGTATCACCTGCCGACCGTGCGCGAACGCGCGCGCGAACTCGCGGGCATCGCCGCGATCGACCGGCGGTTCTATGCGTTGAAGGCCAATCCGCACGCGGCCGTGCTGCAGGCGCTCGAGTCGGAAGGCTTCGGCTTCGAATGCGTGTCACTCGGTGAACTGGAGCATCTGTTCGCCGCGCTGCCGACGCTGGCGCCCGACCGCGTGCTGTTCACTCCGAGCTTCGCGCCGCGGGCCGAGGTCGCGGCGGCATTGGCGCGCGGGGTGCACGTGACGCTCGACAGCGCGGAACCGCTGCGGCGCTGGCCGGCGCTGTTCGACGGCCGCGACATCGTGCTGCGGATCGACCCCGGCTTCGGCCAGGGTCACCACGAAAAGGTGCGCACCGGCGGGCGCGGCGCGAAGTTCGGGCTCGCGCAGGAAGACCTGCCGGCGTTCCGCGACGCCGCGCGCGCGGCCGGGGCGCGCATCGCCGGGCTGCACGCCCATATCGGCAGCGGCATCCACGACGCCGACCACTGGCGCGCGGTATACGCGCAGCTCGCGGCGCTCGCCGATCGCATCGGCACCGTCGGCTTCATCGATGTCGGCGGCGGGCTGGGCGTCGCGTACGACCCCGAAGCCGAGCCGTTCGACCTGCACGCGTATGCGAACGCATTGGCGGAGGTGAAATCGTCGTGGCCGCAATACGCGCTGTGGGTGGAACCGGGACGCTACCTGGTCGCGGAAGCCGGCGTGCTGCTGCTGGCCGTGACGCAGGTGGTCGCGAAGGACGGCGTGCGCCGCGTCGGCGTCGACGCCGGCATGAACGCCCTGCTGCGCGTGCCGCTCTACGGCGCGTGGCACCGCATCGAGAACCTGTCGCGCGCGGACGACCCGCCCGGGGCGCCGGTGGACGTGGTCGGCCCGGTGTGCGAATCGGGCGACGTGCTCGGCCGCCAGCGCCGGCTGCCCGATGCCACCGCCGAAGGCGACGTGCTCCTCGTCGCGCATGCCGGCGCCTACGCGGCGTCGATGGCCAACCGCTACAACCTGCGCGCGCTGCCGCCGGAGGACGTGATCGATGACGGCGTTTGATCCCGCGGCGGTACGGACCTTCCGCTTCCTCGACCACGCGTTCGACGCGGCCACCGGCGAGGCCACGCTCGCGTACGCGTTCGACGACGGCCCGCGGCTGGTGGAGACCGTGCGCTTTCCCGGCGCGCCGTTCGCGCTCGATGGCGACCGCGCCGCCGCCGTCGACCGGGCGCTGCGCCTGCTGCACCTGATCGCCGGCGTGAGCTACTACAAGGCGGCGGCACCGCCGGCGATCGCGATCGACGGCGAGCCGATCGACGCCGCCACCGCCGCGTTCCTGCAGTCGGTCTACGAGAACGGACTCGGCGAGTTCGCGTACCGCAATGGCCTGCAGCTGCGCGGCCGGATCCGCTTTCCTGTGGGAGGGCCTTCAGGCCCGAAGCTTCCTGAAGCTGCAGTGCCGGCCCTGAAGGGCCACCCACCACTCGAGGCGACCGGGTCCGCGCTCGTCGCCATCGGCGGCGGCAAGGATTCACTGGTGACGATCGAGGCGCTGCGGGCGCTCGGCATCCCGCAGACGGTGGTGTGGGTCGGCGCCTCGCCGCTGATCGCCGCGTGCGCGGCGCATACCGGCCTGCCGACGCTGCAGATCGGTCGCGCGTTGTCGCCGCTGTTGTTCGAGTACAACCGGCAGGGCGCGCTCAACGGCCACATTCCGGTCACCGCGGTGAACTCGGCGATCCTCGCGGTCGCGGCGCTGCTGCACGGGCACACGCACGTGGTCTTCTCGAACGAGCGGTCGGCCAGTTACGGCAGCCGCATCGTCGACGCCGACGGCCGCGTCACCGACGAGGTGAACCACCAGTGGTCGAAGGGTTTCGACTTCGAGCGGATGTTCGCCGGCCACCTGCGGTCCCGCGTCGATCCCGGCCTGCACTACTGGTCGGCGCTGCGGCCCTTTTCGGAACTCGCGGTCGCGCGGCAGTTCGCGCGCCTGGACCGCTACGACCGCCACTTCTCCAGCTGCAACCGCAATTTCCACATCCTCGGCGAGCGACCCGCGCAGCGCTGGTGCGGCGTCTGCCCGAAATGCCACTTCGTGTTCCTCGCGCTGGCGCCGTTCATGCCCAAGCCGCGGCTGATGGCGATCTTCGGCCGCAACCTGCTCGACGACGCCGACCTGGCCCCCGGCTTCGACGCGCTGATGGAATACCGCGACCACAAGCCGTTCGAATGCGTCGGCGAAGGCCGCGAATCGCGCGCGGCGATGGATGCGCTCGCCGACAGCCCGGCGTGGCGCGAGGACGCGCTGGTGCGCCGCTTCCGCGACGAGATCCGGCCGCAGCTCGCGGCGGAGGACCGGTCGCTGGCGCCGCTGCTGGTTCCGGCCGATGATCACGCGATTCCGGACGGGCTGTGGGAGCGGCTGCGTGCGCATTTCGGAGCTTGAAGGCCAGCGCGTCGCGATCTGGGGCTATGGCCGCGAAGGCCGTTCGGTGCTCGCCGCGCTGCGCTGGCGCCTGCCGTCCCAGCCGGTGACGGTGTTCTGCAGCGTCGACGAAGCCGCCAGCCTCGAACAGCTGCAGGATCCGGCCTTGACGATCGCGACGCAGGTCGACGCCGCGGCGCTGTCGGCGTTCGACGTCGTCGTCAAATCGCCCGGCATCAGTCCTTACACGTCGCCGGCGGCCGATGCCGCGCTCAACGGCGTCCGCGTGATCGGGGCCACCACACTGTGGATGGCCGAGCCGAAGACCGGCGCGCGCCTCTGCGTCACGGGCACCAAGGGCAAGTCGACGACCACCGCGCTGATCGCGCACCTGCTGCGCGCCGGCGGCGTGCGCACCGCGCTGGCCGGCAACATCGGGCTGCCGCTGCTGGAACTGCTGGACGTGCAGCCGCCGCCGGCGGTCTGGGCGATCGAACTGTCGAGCTACCAGGCCGGCGAAGCGCGCGACGTCGACGTCGCCGTCGTGCTCAACCTGTTCCCCGAACATCTCGACTGGCACGGCACCGAGCAGCGCTATTTCGACGACAAGCTGGCGCTCGTGACGCGGGCGCGGCCGCGCGTCGCGGTGCTGAACGCCGCCGATGCCCGGCTGGGCGAAATCGACATCCCTTCCGGCACCGCGGTCGCGTGGTTCGGGCACGGCGACGGCTGGCATCTGCGCGACGGCCTCGTGCACCGCGCCGGGCGCGCGGTCATCGACCCGCGGACGCTGCCCCTGCCCGGGCGCCACAACGGGCTGAACCTGTGCGCGGCCCTCGCGGCGATCGAGGCGCTGGGCCACGACGCCGTCGCGCTCGCGCCGCACGCGGCGACGTTCCGGCCGCTGCCGCACAGGCTGCAGTCGCTCGGCACGCGACATGGCATCGAGGCGGTGAACGATTCGATCAGCACCACGCCGCACGCGAGCCTCGCCGCGCTCGACTGCTTCAAGGGCCGCCGCGTCGCGATCCTCGTCGGCGGCTACGACCGCGGCGTCGACTGGGGCGTGTTCTGCGAGCGCCTCGCGACCGAGCCGGTGGCGGCGGTGGTCACGATGGGCCAGAACGGCCCGACGGTGCACGAGAAGCTGCGCCCGCTCGCCGTCGGCGACCGCTTCGTGCTCGAACAGGCGGCGACGATGGAGGACGCGGTGCGCCTCGGCCTCGCCGCGCTCGACCAGAACGGCGTCCTGCTGCTCTCGCCCGGCGCCCCGAGCTTCCCGCGCTACCGCGACTACACCGAACGCGGCCGCCACTTCGCCCGTGCCGCCGGCTTCGATCCCGACCGGATCAGCGCCATTCCTGGCCTCGGGGTTGCGTGAAAAGCTGGATTGGGACACGACCGAGCACCACGGACACGAATTACACGACAAGAGCAGAACAGTTCATTGCTCCTGTCGTGTATTTCGTGTCCGTCGTGTAATTCGTGGCAAAGACCAGCTTTTCCTCCCGATCGGCATAGAATCGGTGAACCTTCCGACAGGAGACTGGCCATGCGTACGCTGCTCTTTCTCGCGATGTCGCTCGCGTGCTCTTCCGCTTTC
>CAMPHE010000003.1 GCA_946885815.1 uncultured Arenimonas sp. | reverse complement strand
CGTCGAGCCGGTTGATGCCCACGTCGATCACCACCGCGCCGGGCTTGACCCACTCGCCCGGGACCAGGCCGGGCCGTCCCACCGCGACGACCAGGATGTCGGCCTCGCGGACATGCCGTTCCAGCACGTCCGGCGGCGTGAACTTGTGGCAGCAGGTGGTCGTGCAGCCGGCGATCAGCAGCTCCAGCACCATCGGCCGGCCGACGTGGTTGCTGACGCCGATCACGGTCGCGCTGGCGCCGCGTACCGGCCGGTCGGTGTACGCGAGCAGCGTCGTGACGCCGCGGGGCGTGCACGGCCGCAGGCCGAACTGACGCAGCGCGAGGTGCCCGACATTCTCCGGATGGAAGCCGTCGACGTCCTTGCGCGGGTCGATCCGGTGGATCAGGTCGCGGGCGTCGCGATCGCCCGGCAGCGGCAGCTGCACGAGGATGCCGTGGATCGACGGATCGGCATTGAGCCGGTCGACGAGCGCGGCCAGCTCGGCGTCCGTGGTGGACTCGGGCAGGTCGAAATCGACCGCGCGGATGCCGACCTTCTTCGCGGCACGGCGCTTGTTGCGCACGTAGACCGCCGACGCCGGATCCTGCCCCACCAGCACCACGGCGAGGCCCGGCGGCGGCTGGCCCGTGGCGGCCGTGCGCGCGGCGACGCGCCGCGCGAGGTCGTCTAGCAGCGCGTCGGCGATGCCTTTGCCGTCGAGCAGGCGGGCGGTCATGGGTGGGGCGTTCCTCGCCGCGCCGGCGCACAATGCACCGGTCGCGTGCCGCGATTATCCCCGAACCCTTCCCCGTGCCGCCAGCCATGACCGACACCACCGCCCTCGAGGCCGCCGCGTTCCGCCGCCTGCTGCAGCACCTGCAGGCCCGCAGCGACGTGCAGAACATCGACCTGATGATCCTCGCGGGCTTCTGCCGCAACTGCCTGTCGGACTGGCTGCAGGAAGCCGCCGCGGCCTCCGGCGAACCCATCACGCGCGAGGCCGCGCGCGAGCACGTCTATGGGATGCCGTTCGCGGACTGGAAGGCGGAACACCAGCGCGAGGCGACGCCGGAGCAGCTCGCCGCCTTCGAGGCCGCGAAGCACGCGCACCCCTGACCCGGCGCCTCCGTCCGCACGCGCCGGTGCTTGCCGCCCTCGCGGGCACGGGACATGCTGACGGTCTTCACGGAGGCGACGATGGCGACCAGGAAGACGGCGTGGGCGAAGTTCCCGCACGACGCGAAACCGTTCGATCACCCGGGCGATGCGCTGAAGAAAGCGTGGCCCGGGCTGCACGCCGGCGATCTCGAACCGTTCCCCGACGACAGGCGCGCGGCCGCGCTGCTGAAGGCCGCGGGCAAGGCGGCGCCGAAGGGCGTGGACGCCGCCGCGCTCGCCGCGGCGCTGCAGGACGCGTGGCGCGCGTTCCACCGCGGCGATTTCCAGGCCGCGCACGACGCCGGCGCCGCGCTCGGCCCGGTCGGCGCCTCGGTCGCGTGCAAGGCGCTGGGCATCCACGCGACGTACCTGGTCGACGACGACGCCAAGCGGCTCGCCCGCTACGAGCGCGTCGGCGAACTCGCCGAAGCCGCCATCGCCGCGCTGCCCGACGAACCCAACAGCCACTACCGCTACGCCTTCGGCATGGGCCGCTACAGCCAGGGCATCAGCATCGCGAAGGCGCTCAAGCTCGGCCTCGCGACGAAGGTGCGCAGGGCGCTCGACCAGACACTGGCGCTGGCGCCGAAGCACGCCGAGGCGCATACCGCGCTCGGGCTGTACCACGCCGAGATCATCGCCAAGGTCGGCGCGCTGGTCGGCGGGCTCACCTATGGCGCGAAGGCTGCCGAAGCCGAAAAACATCTCGCGACAGCGCTGAAGCTGACGCCGGCCTCGCCGATCGCGCACCTGGAGCACGGCAACCTGCTGCTTCTGCTGCACGGCGACCGTCGCGAAGACGACGCCGCCGCGGCGTTCGAGAAGGCCGGGAAGCTGAAGCCGCGCGATGCGATGGAGAAGCTCGATGCCGACCATGCGCGATCGCAGCTGGAATGATCGCGATGCCGGAAACACGAAGGCCACCGCGAGGGTGGCCTTCGTTGGAACTGGTGGGCGGTACAGGGCTTGAACCTGTGACCCTCGCCGTGTGAAAGCGATGCTCTACCGCTGAGCTAACCGCCCGTAGAGGGCGCGGATGTTACTGGGCGGAGACAGCGCGGTCAACGTTTTCGCGGCTGGAGCCGCTCCTGCGGCGGCGTCGGTCAGCGGAGTTTGGTGGCCAGCATCGCCGCGGCCTCGGGGGGCGGCGCGAAGGAATCGGGCCGGGCGCGGTTCCAGAACACCTGGAAGACCGCATGCTCCGGCAGCCCGCCGTCGAGCAGCGCGCCCGGCGGCACGAACCGGTGCAGGGTCGCGAGCGAGCGCACTTCGGTCGACGACACGCGCCGGATGATGTGCTCCGGTCCGATCTGCGCCGGATGCGTCAGCCCGGCGGCGGCCAGCAGTTCCTTCAGCGCCAGCAGCGTGTTGCGGTGGAAATTGTGGACGCGCTCGGCCTTGTCGGTCGGGTCGAGCCCGGCCTGGCGGTGCGGGTCCTGGGTCGCGATGCCGGTCGGGCACTTGTCGGTGTGGCAGCTCATCGACTGGATGCAGCCGAGCGCGAACATGTAGCCGCGCCCCGCGTTGCACCAGTCGGCACCGAGCGCCAGCGTGCGTGCGATGTCGAAGGCGGTGACGATCTTCCCCGCCGCGGCGACCCGTACCTGCGACCGCAGGTCGAGCCCGACCAGCGTGTTGTGCACGAGCATCAGCGCTTCGCGCATCGGCGCGCCCACATGGTTGGTGAACTCCAGCGGCGCGGCGCCGGTGCCGCCCTCGCCGCCGTCCACGACGATGAAATCGGGGGTGATGCCGGTGGCCTTCATCGCCTTGGCGATCGCGAACCACTCCCACGGGTGGCCGATCGCCAGCTTGAACCCGGTCGGCTTGCCGCCGGAGAGCGTGCGCAGGCGATCGACGAACTCCAGCAGGCCGACCGGCGTCGAGAACTCCGGGTGCGCGGCCGGCGAATCGCATTCCACGAAGGGGACGATGCCGCGCGCGGCGGCGATTTCAACGCTCACCTTCGCTGCCGGCAGGATGCCGCCGTGACCCGGCTTCGCGCCCTGCGACAGTTTGATCTCGATCATCTTGACCTGGGGATCGATCGCGTTCTTCGCGAAGCGGTCCGCATCGAACCGCCCGTCGGCGCCACGGCAACCGAAGTAGCCCGAGCCGATCTCCCAGACCAGGTCGCCGCCGGGCTCGCGGTGGTAGCGCGAGATCGAACCCTCGCCGGTGTCGTGATAGAAACCGCCCTTCTTCGCGCCGGCGTTGAGCGCCAGGATGGCGTTGGCCGACAGCGAACCGAAACTCATCGCCGAGATGTTGAAGACGCTGGCGTCGTACGGCAGCGCGCGCTGTTCGCCGACGCGCACGCGGAAATCCGGCGACGCGATCACCGCCGGCTGCAGCGAATGGTTGATCCACTCGTAATCGTCGCCGTAGACGTCCAGCTGCGTGCCGAACGGGCGCTTGTCGAGCACGTCCTTGGCGCGCTGGTAGACGACGGCGCGCTGCGCGCGCGAGAACGGGTTCTCGGCGGTATCGGACTCGATGAAGTACTGCCGCATCTCCGGCCCGATCGACTCGAGCCCGTAGCGGAAATGCGCCAGCAGCGGGAAGTTGCGCCGCAGCGTGTGCTTCTTCTGCACCAGGTCGACGATGCCGACCAGCACCAGCACCGCGAAGATGCCCACGGACCACATCGCGCCGGTCGACGGATGCAGCGACAGCACGAGCGCCGACACCACCAGCGCGACGATGCAGCCGGCGAACAGCCAGTAGCGCGACGGCAGGAAGCCCTTCAACAGCGCACGCCTCGCATCGCCTTTCTCCTCGGTTGGTGCCCGGGGCGGGGGTCGAACCCGCATGGCCTCGCGGCCGCGGCATTTTAAGTGCCGTGCGTATACCAGTTCCGCCACCCGGGCGTGTCCGGGCATCGTGCCGGATCGGTGCCGGCCACGCCACCGGACACCGGAGCCGTGGCGACGCGCGGCCGGGCCCGCGCCGGGCGAAAAAAAACCGCGCCGGGGCGCGGTTCTGGAGCTGGAGGCCGAGGTCGGAATTGAACCGGCGTACGCGGATTTGCAGTCCGCTGCATAACCACTCTGCCACCCGGCCGGTGGGTCTGCATTCTGAAACTGGAGCGGGAAACGAGACTCGAACTCGCGACCCCGACCTTGGCAAGGTCGTGCTCTACCAACTGAGCTATTCCCGCAAGAGACGCGCATTTTGGGGGAACGCCCCCGGGAGTGTCAACCCTGTTTCGTCCTGTCCTGCCGGCGCCGGGCGTCGTCCCGGCGCATCGCCGGCCACGCGGCGTGCAGGTAGTCCCAGCCCGACCAGAGCGTCAGCGCCGCCGCGATCGCCAGCAGCCATTCGCCGATGCGGAACACCGGCAGCCCGAACAGGTTCTCCTCGAACAGCAGGCAGCTGATCGCGACCATCTGCGCGATCGTCTTCAGCTTGCCCAGCACGGCGACTTTCACCAGGCCGTGCGCGCCCATCTGCGCCATCCATTCGCGCAGCGCCGAGATCGTGATCTCGCGGCCGATGATGATCGCGCTGAGCAGTGCCATCCACGGCGTGTCGTGGCGCTCGACCACGAGCAGCAGCGCGAAGGCGACCGTCAGCTTGTCGGCGACGGGGTCGAGGAAGGCGCCGAACGCCGAATACATGCCGTAGCGGCGGGCGATCCAGCCGTCGAGCCAGTCGGTCATCGCACCGAACACGAAGATCGCGGTCGCGGCGAAATTCGTCCACGGGTACGGCAGGTAGAACACGGCGACCAGCACCGGGATCAGCACGATGCGGAAAAGCGTCAGGATCGTCGGGATCGTCAGGGTCACGTCGGGTCGGGTCGGGTCGGCATCGCGGGCGATTGTGGCCCAAGTCCATGCAGGGCGGCGTAGATGCGCTCGGCGAGCGCGGCGTTGACGCCTTCGGTGCGCGCGATCTCCTCGATGCCGGCCGCCTTCAGCCCCGCCAGTCCACCGAAATGCTTCAGCAGGCTCGCGCGGCGGCGCGGGCCGATGCCGGGAATGTCCTCCAGCCGGCTCGTCTCGCGCACTTTCTGCCGCTTGCCGCGGTGACCGGTGATCGCGAACCGGTGCGCTTCGTCGCGTACCTGCTGCACCAGCTGCAGCCCGGGCGACGCGGCACCCGGCCGCAGTTCGCGTCCGTCGGGAAACACCAGCGCCTCGTGGCCGGCGCGACGTTCCGGGCCTTTCGCGACGCCGACCATCGCCACGTCCTGCACGCCGAGCTCTGCGAGCACGTCGCGCGCCTGCGCGAGCTGGCCGGCGCCGCCGTCGATCAGCAGCAGGTCGGGCAGCACGCCGGTCTCGACCCCGCGACGGAAGCGCCGCTCCAGCACCTGCCGCATCGCGGCGTAGTCGTCGCCGGGCTCGATGCCGGTGACGTTGTAGCGACGGTACTGGCCCCGAACCGGGCCCTGCGCGTCGAACACCACGCACGACGCCACGGTCGCCTCGCCCATCGTGTGGCTGATGTCGAAGCATTCGATGCGCGCCGGCGGTTCCGGCAGCCCGAGCAGTTCCTGCAGCGACAGCAGCCGTGCGCGCTGGCTGGCGCTCGAGGAGATTTCCGTCGCCAGCGCGAGCGCCGCGTTCTGCCGTGCGATCTGCAGGTAGCGCGCGCGTTCGCCGCGCACCGACGGCCGGATCTCCACCTTGCGGCCGGCCTGCTGCGCGAGCACCTGTTCCAGCAGCTCGCGGTCGGCGATCGGATGGCTCAGCACGATCTCGCGCGGCGGCCGCTGCTCGAGGTAGTACTGCGCGACGAACGCGCCCAGCACCGCCTCGCAATCCTCCTCGCCGTTGGTCTTCGGGAAGAAGCTGCGCGTGCCCTGGTTGAGACCGTTGCGGAAGGCCATCAGCAGCACGCACGCCGTGCCCTTCTCGGCCACGCACGCCAGCACGTCCATGTCGACCTGGTCGCCCTCGACGTACTGCTTCGCCTGCAGCTTGCGCAGTCCCGCCACCTGGTCGCGCAGCGTCGCCGCCTGCTCGAAGTCGAGTCGGCGCGCCGCCTCGTCCATCGCGGTCGCCAGTTCGTCGACCAGTTCGCTGCTGCGGCCTTCGAGGAACAGGCCGGCGCGGCGCACCGTGGCATCGTAGTCGCGCGTCGCCACCAGCCCGACGCACGGGGCGCTGCAACGGCCGATCTGGTGCTGCAGGCACGGCCGGCTGCGGTTGCGGAACACGCTGTCGTCGCAGCTGCGCAACTTGAACAGCTTGAACATCAGCTCCATCGTCTCGCGCACCGCGCCGGCACTCGGATACGGCCCGAAATAGCGGCCCGGCGTCGAACGCGCGCCGCGATGGAAGCCGAGCCGCGGCCACGTCTCCTCGGTCAGCAGCAGGAAGGGGTAGCTCTTGTCGTCGCGGAGCAGCACGTTGTAGCGCGGGCGCAGCGACTTGATGAGCTGGTTCTCGAGGATCAGCGCCTCGCCTTCGGTGCGCGTGGCGGTGATCTCGACGCCGGCGATCTGCGACACCATCACCGCGATGCGCCGCGACGGCTGCTCCTTCAAGAAATAGCTGCCGACGCGCTTGCGCAGCGACGCCGCCTTGCCGACGTACAGCACGCCGCCGTCGGCGCCGAGCATCCGGTAGACCCCCGGGCCCGGCGTCAGGTCGCGTACGAACGCCTTGCCATCGAACGGCGCCGCGGCCGGCTCGCTGGTCATTCGCCGATCGGCAGGCGCGTGAGCTTGCCGCTGGCCAGGTCGAGGCGCAGCACCTCGTGCGCGCCGGAGTTGGCGATCCACAGCGAACCGGCCCCGGCGGCGAGCGCCGTGGGGTGCACCAGCGGCTGCGGCAGCGGGTGCGTCGTCATTTCGCCACCGCCGAGGCGCAGCCGCCGCAGGCTGCCGTTGTAGCTGTCGGCGATCCACAGCTGCGGCGACGTGGGGTCGATCGCGATGCCGAGCGGCAACTGCAGCCGCGCCTCGCGGCGGTGGCCGTCCTGTTCGCCGAACTCGTACAGCCCCTGCCCCACCAGCGTCTGCACCGCATGCTGCTGCGTCTGCACCGCCCGCACCGACGAACTGCCGGCGTCGACCACATAGAGCGTCTGCTGCACGAGCGCCAGCGCCGCCGGGTGGGCGAACATCACGCTGCCGGCCGCGCCGTCGGTGATGCCCAGCTCGCCATTGCCGGCGAGCGGCCGGAAACGCGCCTGGGCCAGGTCGTATTCCCAGACCTGGTTCGTGCCGGCCATCGCGATGTAGAGCCGCTCGAGCGTGCCGGCGACGTCCCACGGCTGGTTCAGCGGCATGCCCGCGATCGCGGCGCCGTTCGCCTCGCGCGGCTCGCCCGGTCGCCCGTTGCCGAGCACCGTTTCGACCGAACCGTCGATCAGCCGGATGCGGCGCAGCGCATGGTTGCCGGCGTCGGCGACGTACAGCTGCTCGCGCACCAGCGCCAGGCCGCGCGGACTGCGGAACGCCGCATCGCCGGGCGGGCCGTCGACCAGGTCGCCGTGCCCGGTGCCGAATTCGCGCAGCACCCGGCCGGAGTGCGTGCATTCGAGGATGCGGTGGTGGCCCGTGTCGGCGACGTACAGGTGGTTGTCGCCGACCGCGAGGCCCGATGGAAACGAGAGCGGCAGCCGCGGCTCCGCGCCGATGCGGCGACCGGGGGGCGGCGCGATCGTCACGCCGCCCACTTCGTCGATCAGCGCGGCGATGGCGGCGTCGATCGCGGCGATCTGGTGGTCGCCGGCGAACACGTGGCGCAGGCGGCCGGCGGGATCGACCAGCGCCACCGACGGCCACGTGGTGATGCCGTAATGCTGCCACGTGGCCCAGCCGCGATCGTTCGCGACCGGGAACGGGATGCCCAGCCGGTTCGCCGCCTTCAGCACGAGCCGTCCGTCGAGTTCGGAATCGAACTTGGGCAGGTGCACGCCCAGGATCGAGAGCCCGAGCGGAAACCGCGCCTGCAGCCGCACCAGGTCGTCGACGAGGTTGTGGCAGTACGGCGACGCCGCGTTCCAGAACAGCACGGCCAGCACGCGGCCGCGATGGGCGGCGAGCGCCTGCGGTTCGGCGTTGGCCCATTGCAGCGCGGGCGACAGTTCCGGTGCGGCGATGGGGGAAGGCGGCATCGGCGGCTCCTTCGGTCAGGCCGGGGCATTATGCCGGGCCGCGGTTATCATCGCTGCGGGGAAATCCAGACGGCACCATGATGAACGACCGGCCAGACATCGCCCTGCTCGCGCATTACGAGCAGCGCCTGCACGAATTCGGCGACACGGCGCGGGGCGCGGACTGGCCGAGCGAGCAGGACCGCCGGGTCCGCTTCGACATGATGCTCGACGTGATCCCGGACTGGCGCCGGCGCGATCTCGTCCTCTGCGACTTCGGGTGCGGCACCGGCGAACTGCTCGCGCACATGCGCCGGCGCGGCCTCGATCACGTCCGTTACATCGGCGTCGACCGCTCCGAACACGCGATCGGGATCGCGCGGAGCAAGTTCCCCGAGGCCGAGTTCATCGCGCTCGACGTCAACGGGCCCGAGGCCGACCTCGACCGGCTCGCGTGCGATTACCTCGTCGCCAGCGGGCTGTTCACCGTCAAGGCGTCGCTGACCGACGCGCAGATGTGGGAATTCCTCGACGCGACGCTCGCCGCGGTCTGGCCGCACGTGCGCCGCGGCGTGGCGTTCAACGTGATGTCGACCGCGGTCGACTGGCGGCGCGACGACCTGTTCCACGCGTCCGCCGACGACCTGCTGCAGCGGCTGCACGCCCTCGCCGGCCGGCGCGTGCGGCTGCGCGCCGACTACGGGCTGTTCGAATACACGGCCTACGCGTTGAAACCGGCGGTCGAGGACGGGAACGAGAGCGGCGCCGATACGGCCGCGCTGCCGGTGGCGCCGCCGGCGATGCCCGCCGTCCCGGTGATGCGGCCGCGGCTGCCGACGGCCGATCGCCTGCTTCCGTACCTGCGGCGCATCGACGACGCGCGCACCTATTCCAATTTCGGCCCGCTCGCCTCGGAACTGGAACAGCGGCTCGCCGGCCTCTTCGGCCTCGCGCCGGGAACGGTGACGACCGCGTCGTCGGGAATGGCGGCGATCGTCGGCGCGATCCTCGGCGGTCATGGCCGCGCATCGACGCGACCGTTGGCGCTGCTGCCCGCGTACACCTTCGTGGCGACGGCGGTCGCCGTCGAACAGTGCGGCTACCAGCCGGTGCTCGCCGACATCGACCCGGAAACGTGGCAGCTGACGCCGGACGCGGTGGCGGCGCACCCGGGCATCGAGCGTATCGGGCTCGTGGTGCCGGTGGCACCGCTAGGCCGGCCGGTCGACCAGGCCCCGTGGCGCGCCTTCCGTGAGCGCACGGGCATCCCGGTCGTGATCGACGGCGCCGCCGCGTTCGAAGCGCTGTCGGACGATCCGGCGCGGTACCTCGGCGACATCCCGGTGGCGCTCAGCTTCCACGCGACCAAGAGCTTCGGCGTCGGCGAGGGCGGCGCGGTGGCCGGCGCCGACCCGGACATGGCGGTGAACATCGCCCGCGCGCTGAATTTCGGCTTCCACGCCGCCCGCGACAGCCGGTCGCCGAGCACGAACGGGAAGATGAGCGAATACCACGCCGCGGTCGGGCTGGCCGAACTGGATGGCTGGAATGAAAAGCGCCGGCTGATGCGTTCCGTCGCCGCGCGATACCGCGCCGCGTTCGCCGCGGGCGGTCTCGAATCGCGGCTCCGCGTCGCGCCGACCATCGGCTCCAGCTACGCGGTATTCGTCGCCGACGACGCGGCGCAGGCTGGCGCGGTCTGCCGCGCGCTGAGCGCCGGCGGCATCGACTTCCGCCTCTGGTACGGGCTGGGGCTGCATCGCCAGACCTATTTTTCCGGATTGCCGCATGCCGGCCTCGCCGTCACGGACGACCTGGCGCCGCGCCTGATCGGCCTCCCGGTCGCCCCGGACCTGACGGACGCGGTGATGGCCCGCGTCGCCGACGCGGTCGCGCGCGGCGTCGCGGCCGCATGAGCGCCGGCGCGGCCGATCGGGGGACGCCGGGGCCCGGTGGCGGGCGCACGTACGGCGAGTCGTTCGCGGACGTCTACGAGCTCGCGTACCACTTCAAGGACTACGCGGCGGACGTCGCGTACCTGATGGCGGCGATCCGGTCGCGCCATCCCGGACCCGCGAGCCTGCTGGAGGTGGCCGCCGGCACCGGACGCTACCTGGAACTGTTCCAGCGCGACATCCCGGACGTCGAGGGACTCGACCTCAGCGCCCCGATGCTGGAGCGGGCCGCCGCACGCGTTCCCGCGGCGCGCCTGCACGTCGCGGACATGGCGACGTTCGACACGGGCCGCAGCTACGACGTCGTGTGCTGCCTGTTCCGTTCGATCGCCTATTGCGGCAGCGCCGCGCGCCTTCACGCGGCCATCGGTTCGATGGCACGCCATCTCGCACCGGGCGGGCTGCTGCTGATCGAGCCGTTCTTCACCCCGGACACCTATCGCGTCGGCGACGTCACCATGAACGAGGCGCGCCGCGGCGACTTCCGGCTCGCGTGGATGTATGTCGCCGAACGCGAGGGCCGGCTGGGCCGGCTGCGGATCCACTACCTCGCGGGGACGCCGGCCGGTGTCCGCCATTTCGAGGAGCTGCACGAACTCGGGCTGTATTCCCGCGCCGACTTCGAATCGGCCTTCGCGGCCGCCGGTCTCTCGCTGGAGTTCGACGCGGGCGGCCCGGGCGCGACGGGGCTGTACATCGGCCGACGCATCGACCGATGACGATCGAATTCGGCTTCATCCCGGCGGACGACCCCGAACGCTGGAACGCCGCCCTCGCCGCGATGCCGCACGGCTGGTGGCATACGTGGCCGGCGTGCCACGCGCTGGAATCGCCGGGCGGGCCGATCCGCCTGTGCGTCGCGCGCGACGACGACGGCGTGCTGGCCGCGGCGCCGGTCGCGGTGCGCGAATGGCGCGGCCATCGCCACCTGTACACGCCGGCGGGATTCTCGGGTTTCGCCGCGGCGCGGCCGCTGCCGGCCGATTTCGCCGCTCGCCGGGCGGCGTTCGCGGCCGCGCGGGGCTACGTCGCGGGCTATTTCGCGCTGCATCCGCGATTCGCGGTCCGGTCGGCCCATGCGGGCGTGACCGCCGACAACGAGCTGTTCCTGCTCGACCTGCGCGCCGGTGCCGACGCGGTACTGGCCCGCGCGGACCGCAGCGTCCGCCGCGCGGTCCGCGCGGCCGGTCGCGCCGGCACGACGTTCGTGACCGACCGCGCCCTGCTGACGCGGTTCGTGCGCGCGAACTACGCCTCCTGCCTGCGCGCGCTCGGGGCGACGCCGTCGTGGAGCGATGCCGCGCTGGAAGCGATGTGCGCCGACCCGGCGATGTGGCTGGTCGGCGTCGACGACGGCGAGGGCCTGTGCGCGGTGCACACGTTCGCGATCGCCGGCGACACCGCCGAGTTCCATCTCAACCTCTCGATCCGCGACGGGCGCGCCCACACGACCGCGATGATCGACCGCGGCCTCCGCGAACTGTGCGCGCGCGGCATCGCGTGGGCGCATCTCGGCGGCGGAATGGCGCGTGGCGACGCGCTGGCGCGCGCGAAGCTGAAGTTCCGCCCGGTCAGCGTTCCGCTCGAGCGGGCGCGCGAGGTCTATCGCCCCGACGTCTATGCGGCGCTGTGCCGCGAGGCCGGCGTGGACCCCGCCGTCAGCCGCTGGCACCCGGCGTACGCCGGACCTGCGGCGGACGCCGGCGTCGCCCGGCCCGGGGCACCGACGCCGTGACCGGTTCGCACCGCGGCTCGCTGGCCGTCATGCAGCCCTATTTCTATCCGTACGCAGGCTATTTCCGGCTGTTCGCCGCGACCGATCGCTTCGTGCTGTTCGACTGCGTGCAGTTCCCGCGTCGCGGCCGCGTGCACCGGACCGAGATCGTCGGCCCTGGCGGACGGGTCGAATGGCTGACCTTGCCGCTGGCGCGCCAGCCACGCGACACGATGATCCGCGACCTCGCGTTCGCGCCCGATGCGCGCGTGCGTTTCGATGCCGAGCTGCGGCGTCTGCCGTGGCTGCAGGCCGCGCGCGGGGAGGCCGCCGACCGCCTGCGCGACCATCTCGGCGGCCCGATGGAATCGGTCGTGGATTTCCTCGAACGCGGCCTGCGGCTGGTCTGCGACGCGACGGGCGTGCCCGGGCCGGCACTGCGCAGCTCGACCCTGCGCATCGACGACCAGTTGCGGGGCCAGGCGCGGATTCTGGAGATCGCCCGCCGCCTCGGTGCCGACCGCTACGTCAACGCGCCCGGCGGCCGCGGGCTCGACGTTGCGGCGCCGTTCCGCGAAGCGGGAATCACCCTCTCGTTCCTGCCGCCGTTCGACGGCACCGCCTATCGCCTGCTGCCGGCACTGGCCGCGGGACAGATCGATGCGATCCGCGACGAAGTGCATCACTGCGGCCCGCTGCTGGCCGCCGACTGAGGCCGCCGGCCAGGTTCAGCCGCGCGGCGCCTGCCGGGCGAACCACTCCGTCGCGGACACCACCGTACCGTCGAGGCGCAGGGCGGCGAGCGTCCGTTCATCGAACACCTGCAGGTCGAATTCGCGCCGCACGCTCTCCTCGTCGCGACAGGCCAGCAGCCGGCGCCAGTGCCAGGCCATGTCGGCGCCGCAGTAATCGTCGTGAACCGCGAAGATGCGGCGGATGTTGCGCACCTTCGCGGCGAAGCGCGGCAACGTGGTGTACGGGACGTGCGCGACCAGCACCTCCGGCGCGCGTCCGCGCCGCAACGGTGGTCCCGCCGTCGGCACGATCTCGTGGAACCCGTCCAGCACGTGGCGGATGCGGGAGGTGCGTGCCATCACCTTCGCCGCCGGGACGATCCGGATCCACGGCAGGTCGGGATTCTTTTCCATCTGTCCGCGGAATCCGGGCAGCGAGCGAACGATCAGCTCCAGCCCCGCCGCTTCGGTCGGCAGCTTCCGGTTCGCGGTGAGCAGGCCGCCGGCATCCAGCGGTACGTTGAAGCGGTCGACGACGAGCACGTCGTGCGAATCGAGGCCGGCGATCGAATGCAGGCTGCCGCCCGCGGGAATCCAGAACTCGTCGGCGTCGAGAAACAGCACCCACTCGGCGTCGGATTCGCGGGCGAGCCGCGACGCCGTACGCGTCCAGGCGGCGGCGTCGGGATCCTGGTCGCTGTGATGCGTGACGGTCAGGTCGGGCCCGGCCACCGACGCGAGACGCTCGAGCGTGCCGTCCCTGGAGCCTGAATCGAGCACGCGGATCGCGCCGACACCGATCCGCCGGAGATGGCGGATGCAGTGGGCGATCAGTTCCACTTCGTCCTTGACGCCGACGACGGCGGCGAACTGGGGGCGTTTCGACATGCCCCGATGTTAACGGGCAACCACCCGCCGCGGGTGCCCGGCGTCGCGCCATGCCGTATCCTTCGCGCTTCGTGCCCATCGCGTGAACCCCATGTCCGAGCCCGTCCTTTCTTCCGTGAAGTTCTACGACACGCTCAGCGTCATCTACGACGCCGAGCTCGAGCGCAGGGCGCCGTGGGTGCGCCGCGTCGAGGAACTGATCGCCGGCTGGGCACGGGCGCGCGGGGCGAGATCGCTCATCGATTTCGGCGCCGGCAATGGCCGCCGCGCGCTGCGTCTGGCGCAGGCGGCCGACCTGCAGGCCGTCGCGATCGACGTCAGCCCGGGCATGATCGACGAGGCACGCAAGCTGGGCGTCGAAGCGCACGTGGTGGACATCGCGTCGCCGACGTTCGATGCCGCGGCCTTCGGCGACCGGAAGTTCGACCTGGTGATCTGCACGTGGAACGTCCTCGGCCATGTCGAAGGCCGCGAGGCGCGCCTGCAGGCGGTGAGGAACATGCGTTCGGTGATGGCGCCCGGCGGCGCGATCGTGCTCGACGTCAACAACCGCTACAACGCCGCCCACTACGGCTGGGCGGCGGTGGTGAAGAACCTCGTGCGCGACCTGCTCGACCCGGCCAGCGCCGGCGACTTCATCGCCAACCGGCAGGACCCGAAGGGCGAGACGATGCACACGTTCGTGCACGTGTTCTCGCGCGGCGAGATGCACCGCCTGTGCCGCGACGCCGGGCTGGCACCGGTCGAGGAACATTACCTCGACTACGACTCGGGCGAGGCGCGCACCCGCTGGTCGGGGCAGATGTGTTTCCTGATCCAGGCGCGTGCCTGATCGCATCATGGGCGCGACTCCCGATCCGGGTGTCGTCGACGCGGCACTCGCCTCGGTCGGGTCGGACGCGGAACGGATCCGCCGGATGCGTACCGGCCCGCGCCCGGCACTGGGCGCGCTGCGGCCGGCGAAGGACGCGCTGACCGCGGCGCTCGGCGCGGAGGCGGCGGCGCTGGAATTCCAGCGCCTCGCCGGCCTGCGACCCGGCGAGGCGCGGCGCCTCCCGATCACCTCGCTGCACGACCACGCCCGCGCGCACGCGCTCGCGTTCCACGAGATCAGCCCGGCGCGGATCGTGCGCATGCCGGCGCCCCCCGTGTTCGGCGCGGTCGCGGATGCGGGGTTCGAGGCGCGCACGCGCGCGGTGTTCACCTGCGTGCTCGCCGATGCGGTGGTGTCGAGCAAATCGAACATCGTCATCGCCGGCGGGCACGCGCTGCTCGATTTCCAGGACGACGAACTCGAACGGGTGCCGCTGGACCTGGCCGTGGACCCGATCCTGTTCGCGCCGGCCGCGGGGCATGGGACGTTCGCCATCGGTGCCGACGCCGTCGACGGCGCGGCGATGCCCGAGGCGTTCGCGCTGGTGGGCGTCAACAGCTTCAATTACTGGCACTGGCACGTGGAGTTCCTGCCGCGCCTGATCGCGGCGATGGACCTGCCCGGTTTCGCGGACGTGCCGATCCTCGTCGATGCGCAGATGCCGCCCCAGGCGATGGTCGCGCTGCGCTTCCTGATCGGCGACGCGCACCCGGTCCGCGTGCTCGCCGCGGGCGAAGCGGTGCGCGTGACGCGGCTGTGGACCGGCGCGATGTTCACCTATCTGCCGCTCTGGCCCCTCGCCGGCGCGGCCTATCCGGCCCGGACGATGGTGATGGACGCCGACGCGTTCGTCGCGCAGCTGCACCGGATGGAGCCGGCGCTGTCGCGCCTCGGCCGCGGCGACGGACCGCGCCGGCTGTATCTGGCGCGTGGCGCGAGCCAGCACCGGGGCATGGTCAACAAGCCGGAGGTGGACGCGTGGTTCGCCGCGCACGGGTTCGAGACGCTCGACTTCGGCGCCCTGCCCTACGAAGACCAGCTGCGCAGCGTGCGCGACGCGGAAATCATCGTCGGGCCGAATGGCGCCGCGCTCGTGAACAGCCTGTTCGCCGGACCGGGCACGCGCATCGGCATCCTCGACAATCACTTCATCGAGGACAACGAGTGGTACGCCGCGGTCTCGGAGCGGCTCGGCCAGCGGCTGTCGTTCCTCGTCGGCGAGGTGGTCGATGCGGATCCGGTCTACGAATTCAACGCCAACTACCGGATCGACGTGGAACGGCTGCCGGCGTTCCTGGCCCACCTGGCGGCGGACGCGTGACCGCCGGGTCGGACGACTACGTCGCACGCCTGCGCGGCTGCGGTTACGAACCGCGGTTTCTCGACGACGGCACGCCGTGTTCGGTCATCGAACGCGGCGCGGCGACCGCCCCGGTGTTCGTCGCGTCGATCCCGAAGGCCGGCACCTACCTCGCCGCCGAACTGCTGTCCGCGCTCGGGGTCCGCAGCGCCCGCCTGCATGTCGACGACGGCTGGGCCAGCGATTTCCGCGACTACCGCGACGGCACGCCGATGTGGAAATACCAGTTCGAGATGCCGGTCGCCGACGCGCTGGGGCTGGTGCAGCCCGGCCAGTTCGCCGTGGGCCACCTGCCGTGCACGCCGGCGGTGGTTCGCGCATTGGACGGCTTTTCCCGCATCTTCATTGTCCGCGACTTGCGGCACGCCTTCGTGTCGTGGGCACGCTTCGTGATCGCCGAGCGGATGGACGGCGACGCCGCCGAGGCCGCGCGGACCATCGCGGATGGACCCGGCCGCGTGCGCTGGGTGCTCGGGCG
Organism: uncultured Arenimonas sp.; assembly: GCA_946885815.1. The sequence continues at coordinate 12,217 of CAMPHE010000003.1, read as the reverse complement.
CCGGTCGAGCGGCTGGCTGGTGCCGACCTGCCGCGAGATGGTGGGCTGGCGTCAGGAACCCGGCGTGCTGCCGCTGCGATACGAAGACCTGGCCGGCAGCCACGGCGGTGCGGCGCAGGCGGACACGGTCGCCGGTCTCGCGAAGCATCTCGGCCTGCCGGCAGATCCGTCCAGCCTGCGCGACGCCACGCAGCGCAGCGTCGGCGCGAAGACCCTGACCTGGTCGGGCGCGCCGTCGACGCTGGCGACGCACTGGGACGCGGAGCTCGAAGCCTGGTTCCGCGACGTGGGCGGGCCGGATCTCAATCGCGCGCTCGGCTACGTCGAAGACTGACGGCCGCGACGGGTCAGGCGAGATCGGCCTCGATCCGGCGCCACCAGTAGTCGAGCGTCAGCCGTTCGACGACGTCCGCACGCCGCGGCGGATCGTCGTGGGCCGGCGCGTAGCGTGACCGCCAGCCCGCGAGCGTCGCCGCGTCGATCGCATCCGCCTGCCACCCGGGCACCATCGCCACGGGCAGCCGCCCGTAGGCCGGAGCCAGCGCCGTGCGCCGGATGATCGGGATCGCGCCGTGCTCGATCGCCTGCCACGCCTTCGGCGACGGATCGAGCCCCCCGCCCTCCACGCACAGCACGAAAGCGTGCCGGCGCACCTCGGCGATGAACCCGGCCTCGTCGACCTCCTCTTCCAGCAGCGTGGTCCATGACCGCCACGGTCCGCGGCACAGGTCGGCGACCGTACGGCGCGCGTCCCATTGCGCGCCGGCGCGGATCCGCTGCGCGCACAGCATGCGCAGCGGTCGGGTGCCGGTGGCCGGCGCGTGTGGCTCGAGGGGCTGGACGTCGCCGTCGGGAAAGACCCGCCCGAGCGGCAGCGGCGAGAACCGGGGATCCGAGCCGTCGTCGAGGTTTTCCGCGTGCCAGCGGCGCAGCCCCGGATGCGCGAGGATCCGGGCGATCGCCCCGCGCATCTCGTCGTCGAACGGCGCCCAGCGCCGGTCGACCTGGTGGGGCACCGTCGCGTCTTCCGAGCCGCTGACCACCACGAACGGCCCCGCGATCCGCGGCAGCAGTTCGTCGGCCAGCATCCGCAGCGCGTGCAGCGGAAAGCGGAGCGACAGGAAGACCGTGCGCGGCTGCGCGGTGCGCCGATGCAGCGTGACGAACGGCGGACGGCGGTCGCTGGCGATGACCCAGTCGCAGCGTGCGGCGACCCCGGTGATGCGGACCGCGTCGGCGCCCTCCCCCTTCGGGAACAGCCGCGTCGACAGCACTTCAGGCATCGGCGCGGGACCTCTCGCGCAGGCGTTCGAACAGCGCGCCGGTGTCCGCCGGCAATGGCTCGGGCGCGGCGGCCGCCTCGAAGCGCCGCAGCGACGTGTCGAGGAAATCCGGCGGGCGTGCCGGCGACAATCCCACGCGCGCGAGCACCCGGCCGATCGCGTCGGCCATCGTCGCCGCGTCGGCGACGAACTCGACCAGCGGGAACGAGGCCCGCTCATGCGCGGCGAGCAGCTCGCGGTTGTAACGGGTCCACAGCGCCAGGCCTTTTTCGATCGGGAAGCGGTTGCGGTCGTGCAGGGAGCGCGCCACCTCGAGCGGGTGCCGGAAGATGCCGACGCATTCCAGCGACGGCAGCACCGTGCGCCAGCCGTCGAGCACCAGCAGCGTGCGCGGATCCTTGAACGCCCACAGCGGCCGGCCCTGCCGCGATTCGATGAACAGGTCGCGCACGGCCTTGTGCAGCGGCTGCCATTCGATCGCGTCCGGCGGCTCGTGCCAGCTGCCGCCGTTGGCCTGCAGCAGGTTCTCGTGCATGTACAGCACGGCCGCCGGCTCCTGCAGGCCCTTGGGGTTGAGCGCGAAGCCGCCGTCGAGCACGCGGCCCAGGTACACGCCGGCCTGCAGCAGCGAGCCGGTCAACGCGCTCGTGCCGCTGCGGTGCATGCCCAGGATCGCGATCGCGCGCGGTGGCGGAGAGGGAGCGGCGTCGGTCATCGGAAATCCGGCTGGAAGTTCAGGAAAGGGACGTCGCCGCGAAGCGCTCCGCCCGCGCGAGGTCGGCCTCGGAATCGACACCGGGCGGAAACGGCACCGGCGCGAGGCCCACGGCGATGCGATGGCCGGCTTCCAGCACGCGCAGCTGCTCCAGCGCCTCGAGCTGTTCGAGCCGTCCCGGCGGCATCGCCGCGAACCGGCGCAGGAATCCCGCGCGATAGGCGTAGATGCCGATGTGCCGCAGCGCGCCGGGCGCCGGATCGCCGGTGCGGTCGCGCGCGAAACGGTCGCGCTGCCACGGAACGGGCGCGCGGCTGAAATACAGCGCGCCGCCGTTGGCGCCGCGCACCACCTTCACCGCATTCGGATCGAACAGCGTCGCGGCGTCGTCGATCGGCACCGCGAGCGTGGCCATGTCCGCGCCGGTCGTGGCGGCGAGCGTCGCGGCGACCGCGCGGATGCCTTCCGGCGGCGCGAACGGCTCGTCGCCCTGCAGGTTGACGACGATCAGGCGATCGTCCCAGCCGAGCCTTTCCGCGCATTCCGCGAGCCGGTCGGTACCGGACGGGTGGTCGGCGCGCGTCATGCAGACCGCGACCGGCTCGCCCGCCAGCGCGTCGGCGATGCGCGCATCGTCGGTGGCCACGACGACATCGCGCGCGCCCGCCTCGAGCGCGCGGCGCGCGACACGCACCACCATCGGCACGCCGGCGATCAGCCGCAACGGCTTGCCGGGCAGTCGCGACGCGCCGAATCGCGCCGGGATCGCGACGACGAAATCATGGGACGGCATCGGATCTCCTCGCGGCCAGCAGGCCGTGCAACGCGTCGAAGAAGCCCGCGGGCAGCTGCGCGCGCGCCGGCACCGCCCATGCGTCCTCGCGCGCGGCCGTCGGCCACTTCACCGCGTCCTTCTCGGTCGTCAGGTGCGGCAGCCGCGGCGCGAACGCCAGGTCGCGCGCCGCGTAGTCGTGATGGTCGGGGAACGGGTGCGGCACGACCTCGATACCCTCCGCGCGCAGCGCGTCGAAGAAGCGTTCGGGATGGCCGATGCCGGCGACGGCGTGCACCGGGCCGGGGGCGAACGACGCCAGTGCCCGCGGCGGGCCGCCGGCGAGCGGCTCGGCGCCGTCGAGGACGAGCGACATCGGCCATTCGCCGTCATCCGGCGTGCCACCGTTGACGACGCGCAGGTCGACGCGGCGCGCCACCGGTTCCCGCAGCGGGCCGGCCGGAATCAGCCGGCCATTGCCGTGCCGGCGCGCGCCGTCGATCACTTCGATCTCGACGTCGCGCCCCAGCCGGCGATGCTGCAGACCGTCGTCGGCGATGATCAGCGTGCAGCCGTCGCCGACCAGCGCCCGCGCGGCCGCGACGCGGTCGCGGTCGACCTGGACCGGCAGCCCGGTGCGGCGCGCGATGAGCAGCGGCTCGTCGCCGGACACCGACGCGGCGGTATCGGCGTGCACGCGCACCGCGGCGGCGCCGCGCCGGCCGTAGCCGCGGCTGACGATGCCGGGACGCCAGCCGCGGTCGGCGAGGTCGCGGGCGATCGCGATCGTCAGCGGCGTCTTGCCGGTGCCGCCGGCGACGAAATTGCCGATGACGAGGACCGGCACCGGCAGCCGGTGCACGGCTCGCCAGCCGCGCCGGTAGGCCGCGTCGCGAACGCGCAGCAGCGCGCCGTTGAGTGCCGCGAGGGCCCGCAGGCCCGGTCCCGCCGCGACGCCGCCGTACCAGCGCCGTGTCAGCCACGCCTCCAGCGCCGCCCTCACGCCGGCGTCCCGTCGCCGCCCGTCGGCTCGCGGAACTGCATGCGGTGCAGGTGCGCATAGAGCCCGCCGCGCGCCAGCAGCGCGGCGTGCGTGCCCTGCTCGACGATGCGACCGGCATCGAGCACCAGCACCTGGTCGGCGTGTTCGACCGTGGAAAGCCGATGCGCGATGACCAGCGTCGTGCGGTCGGGGATCAGGCGGTCGAGCGCCGCCTGCACGAGCCGCTCGGACTCGGTGTCGAGGGCCGCGGTGGCCTCGTCGAGGATCAGGATCGGCGCGTCCTTCAGGATCGCTCGCGCGATCGCCAGCCGCTGCCGCTGACCGCCGGACAGCAGCGCGCCGTTCTCGCCGATCCGCGCATCCATGCCGCCGGGCAACCGGTCGATGAATTCGGCGGCGTTCGCGGCTTCGGCGGCGGCGCGGATCCGCGCGGGGTCGACCGCCGCGTCGGCCCCGTAGGCGATGTTCGCGGCGACGGTGTCGTCGAACAGCATCACGCGCTGCCCGACCAGCGCGATCTGGGACCGCAGGTCCTGCAGGCGGTACGCGGGCAACGGCGCGCCGTCCACGAGGATCTCGCCGGCATCGGGTTCGTAGAAGCGCGGCAGCAGCCGGATCAGCGACGACTTGCCGCTGCCCGAGCGGCCGACGATCGCGGTGACCGTGCCGGGTTCGGCCACGAACGACACGTCGTGCAGCGCCGCGGTGTCGGTGCCGGCGTAACGCAACCCGACGCCGCGGAACTCGACGTGGCCCCGCGCGCGCGGCAGCGGCCGCGTGCCGGTGTCGATCTCGTCGGGCTCGTCGAGGATCGCGAACAGCCGGTCGGCGGCGGCGACGCCGCGCTGCACCATCGCCTGCACGTTCGTGATGCGCTTCAGCGACGGCAGCATCGCCATCATCGCCGTCAGGAGCGTCACGAAGCTGCCCGCGGTCATCCGGCCGCGCGACGCCTCGTAGCCGGCGACGAGCAGGATGACGGCCAGCCCGATCGCCGCGAGCGTCTGCACGACCGCCGAGGCGCCGGCCTTCGTCGCGTCGACCTTGACGCCGAGGCGGAGGTTGCGATTCACCAGCGCACCGTAACGCGCCTGTTCCGAGGCCTGCGCACCGTGGATCTTGACGTCCTGCTGCGCCGCGAGCGCCTGCTCGGCGACCTGCGCCATGCCCGCCACGCCGTCCTGGATGCCGCGGTTGATCTTCCGGTAGCGACGGCCGACGACGCCCGAGATGCCGCCGATCAACGGTGCCAGCACCAGCATCACCACCGTCACGCGCGGGCTGTACCAGAACATGACCCCGAGCAGCACGAAGATCGTCAGCGTGTCGGTGATGATCGTCTTCAGCGCGTCGCTGCTGGCCTGCATCACCTGCTCGGTGTCGTAGTTCAGCCGCGACACCATCGCCGGCACCGCTTCCTGGTCGAAGCGCGTGGTCGGCAGGCGCAGGTACTTGGCGAGGATGTCCTGCCGCAGGTCGCGCACGACGCTGCGGCCGGCCCGCGCCATGCCGTAGTCGGTGGCGAACGAGGCGATGCCGCGCAGCACGAACAGCAGCACGATCGCCGCCGGCAGCGTCCAGCGCATCGCTTCGCTGCGCGTCACGAAGGTCTCGTTGACCACCGGTTCCATCATCGCGGTGAACGCGCCCGCGGCGCCCGCCTCGATCGCCATGCCCACGGCGGCGGCGGCCAGCAGCGGCCAGTACGGCTTCGCCCGGCGCAGCAGCCGGCGATAGATGACCCACGCGGACCGCTCGCCGCTCACGGCGCCGGCGACTCCGGGGTGGTCGCGATCGACAGTTTCACGAAGCCCAGCTGGCCGAGCGCGTCCATCGCGGTCACCACCGACTGGTGCGGCGTGCGCGCGTCGGCACGCAGCACCACCGGCCGCTCGCGGTCCTCGCCGGCGACGCGGCCGATCGCTTCCTTCAACGCGGCGACATCGCGGCCGAGCACCTCGCTGGTGCCGATGAAGAAGCGGCCGTCGGCATCCACCAGCAAGGTCAGCGGCTCGCCGGGCGAAGGCTCGGTGACCGCCTGCGACTGCGGCAGCACGAGCTTGAGTGCCGAGCGGTGGTCGAACGTCGTCGTCACGACCAGGAAGATGATCAGGCAGAAGACCACGTCGATCAGCGAGACCAGGTTGATCTCCGGTTCGTCCGGCGCCCGCCGGGAACCGAGGTTCATCCGGCACTCCGCTTGACGACGCGCGCCGGCTTCGGCGCGGGGGCGGACCCGGCGGCGACCGGACCTTCGTCGAGCGCGTCCATCAGGCCGATCGCCTGCTTCTCCATGTCGATCACGTAGCCGGTGACGCGGCCACGCAGGTAGCGGTGGAACATCAGCGCCGGGATCGCCACGCACAGCCCCGCCGCGGTCGAGATCAGCGCCTGGCCGATGCCGCCGGCGAGCCGGTTGGCGTCGCCGACGCCCGCCGTCAGGATGTCGAGGAACATCTGGATCATGCCGAACACCGTGCCGAGCAGGCCGAGCAGCGGCGACACCGCGGCGATCGTGCCGAGCGTGTTCATGAAGCGCTCCAGCCGGTGCGCGACGTGGCGGCCGACGTCCTCGATGCGCTCCTTGATGATCTCGCGCGGGCGATGGCGCACGTCGAGGCCCGCCGCGAGGATCTCGCCGAGCGGCGAATTGCGGCGCAGCACGTCGATGTGGCGCGGATCGAGCGAGCGTCCGCGGGCCCATTCGCGCACTTCGTCGCCGAGGCCCGGCGGCAGCACTTCACGACGCCGCAGCGTCCAGAAACGTTCGAGGATGATCGCGGTGGCGAACACCGCCAGCACGATGAGCGGCAGCATGACCCAGCCGCCTGCCTTGATCAGTTCGAGCACGCCTCACCTGTCGGTTCCGGAAACGGCGTCAGCATAACCCGCGCCCGCGGGCGGCGGATCGCGCCAGTAGCGCGGCCGGTCGTGCCGCAGGCGCTCGACGACGCGCGCGCCGCCGGCCCCCAGCCGCACGTGGATCGCGCCGCTTCCGGCGGTATCGTGCAGCGCGACCTGGTACCGGTCGTAGCGGCCCAGCACGATCGCATCGGGCAGCCCGAACCGGTTGTCGCGGCCCACCGACATCAGCGCGATCCGCGGCCGCGTCGCCGCGAGGAAATCGAGGCTCGAGGAGGATTCGCTGCCATGGTGCGGCACCAGCAGCACGTCGGTGCGGATCGCCGCCGGCGGCAGCTTCGCGAGCCGCGCTTCGATATGCCGCCCGATGTCGCCGGGAAGCAGCGCGCTGGCCCCGCCCGCATCGATCCGCAGCACGCACGAGCTGTCGTTGCGCCGATAGGGAAAGAATTCCGGCGGATGCAGCACCGTGAAGCCGACGCCGTCGTGGCGCCACGACATCCCGGCGAGGCAGGGCCGCATCGGCTCGCGAGCCCATCCCGGCGGCGCGATCTCGCGCCGCGGTCGCATCGCCACGCGCACCGCCGCGGCGCCGCCGGCGTGGTCGGCGTCGCCGTGGCTGAGCATCATCGCGTCGAGGCGGCCGACCGACAGGGCATGCAGTGCCGGCACGATGGTGCTCGCGCCCAGGTCGGCGCCGCCGGGGCGTGCCGGACCGGCGTCGTAAAGCAGGTCGTGATGCGCGGTGCGCACCAGCAGCGACGTCCCCTGCCCCGCATCGAACAGCCAGAGATCGGCTTCCCCCGGCGGGGGTCGCTGCGGGGCCGGGGCGAGCAGCGGCAGGAGCAGGCAGGCGGCGATCGCGCGACCGGGGACGCCGCGCGGCGACAGGCACCAGAGCGTGCCGGCCACGGCCAGCGCGAGCACCGGCAACGTCGGTTCCGGGAGCCAGGCGAGGCTGCCGGGCCACGCCGCGATGCGCTCCAGAACGGCCCACAGCCATTCCATCGCGATGGCCGCCATGTTCCACAGCGTGCCCGACACGACATCGGGCAGCGGCGTCGCGGCGAGCCCGAGCAGGCACAGCGGCACGACGCCGAGGCTGATCCACGGGATGCCGACCAGGTTCGCCGCCGGGCCGGCCAGCGACGCCTGCCCGAAGAACCACACCGTCAACGGCAACAGGCCCAGCACCGCCACCCACTGCGCGCGCAGGAAAGGCAGCAGCACGCCCTGTCCGTCGGAACCCGGCAGGCACCACAGCAGCCAGGCGACGCCGGCGAAGCTGAGCCAGAACCCCGGTGCGAGCACGCTGAGCGGATCGATCACGAGCACGCCGACCAGCGCGAACGCGAAGGCTTCGCCGGGTTTGCCGGCGCGCCGCGCGAGGCGCGCCGCGAGCGCCGCGGCGATCATCAGCAGCGTGCGGACGGTCGGCAGCGCGAAGCCGGCCAGCGCGGTATACGCGCCGGCGAATGCCAGCGCCACGATCGCCGCGCCCAGCGGCCGGGGCCAGCGCCGCCCGAGCGCCGGCGCAAGGCGCCAGAGCCCGCGTCCGAGCAGCGCGCCGAAGCCGGCGACGATGCCGACGTGGAACCCGGAGATCGCGATCAGGTGCGTCAGCCCGGTCGCGCGCAGCACCGCCCAGTCGCCGTCGGACAACGCGCGGGTGTCGCCGAGCGCGAGCGCGGCGACGAAGCGCGCCCGCTCGGGCGCCACCGCGGCGCCGATGGCGCGGGAAAACCGTTCCCGCCACGCGTCCACACGCCCGACCACCGACACCGCACCGGCCTCGCGGGGCAGCCGGCGCGCCGCGTCGGCGTCGACCACGTAGGCGGTCGCCGCCAGCCGCCGCTCGAGCGCGCGCCGTTCGAAATCGAAGCCTCCGGGATTGACGAGGCCGTGCGGCCGCCGCAGGCGCAGCACGAGCCGCCAGCGTTCGCCCGACGCCACCCGCGGCACCGGTGCATCGCCGCGCCCGTACCAGCCGATGCGGATCCGCCGGCCGGCGAGGACCGCGGCCGCCCCCGGCGCCGATTCGATCCGGGCTTCGAAGTGCGCGCCGTCGGGTTCCGTGACCGGCAGGCCGACCACGCGCACGTCCAGCGCCAGCGGTTCGCCGACGAGCCCGTGCGGCACGCGGACGGCCAGCGCCGCGGCGCCGTGCAGGCAGGCGATGGCGATGCCGAACAGCGCCGCGCCGGCGAATCGGCGCGCATCCGGCCGCGACCAGAGCCACGCGCCGACCGCGGCGGCGACCGCGCTCGCCACGACCGGCGGCAGCGCCGGAAACCGCTGCACCAGCAGCACGCCGGCGAGCAGCGCCGAAGCCACGCCGAGCCCGAGCGGGGCCGGCCCGGGATGATCGCGCGGCGGCGCCCGCGCCGCGGCCACGTTCAGTCCCCGGGCAGGGGTCGCAGCTGTCCCCGGGTGAGTTCCAGGGTCCGATCCAGTCGTCGCGCGAGGCGGCGATCGTGGGTGACGAGCACCAGCGCGGTGCGCTGTTCGCGATTGAGTTCGATCAGCAGGTCGAACACGCCGGCGGCGGTCTTCTCGTCGAGGTTGCCGGTCGGCTCGTCGCCGAGCACGCAGGCCGGATTCGTCACCAGCGCGCGCGCGACGGCGGCGCGCTGCCGCTCGCCGCCGGACAGTTCGCCGGGTTTGTGGCCGAGGCGGTGCCCGAGGCCGACGCGCTCCAGCAGCGCCTGCGCCGGCGCGCGCGCGGCGGGCACCGGCTCGCCGCGGACCAGCAGCGGCATCATCACGTTCTCGAGCGCGGTGAATTCCGGCAGCAGGTGATGGAACTGGTAGACGAAGCCGAGCGCGCGGTTGCGCAGCGTGCTGCGCGCCTTCTCGCCGAGGCCGCTCATGCGCTGGCCGGCGACCAGTACCTCGCCGGCGGTGGCATGGTCGAGCCCGCCGAGCAGATGCAGCAACGTGCTCTTGCCGGCGCCGGACGCCCCGACGATCGCGACGGTCTCGCCGCGACGCACCGACAGGTCCAGCCCGTCGAACACCGGCGTGCGCAGGTCGCCTTCCTCGTAGGTCTTGCCGAGGCCGACGCAGCGGATCACTTCGTCCATCGCCGCCTCATTCATAGCGCAGCGCCGTCGCCGGGTCGGTGCGCGACGCGCGCCACGCGGGATACAGGGTCGCCAGCAGGCACAGCACGAACGCGACCACGGCGATGCGTGCCACGTCGTCGGCCACCACCACCGACGGCACGCCGCTGATGTAGTACACGTCGGCCGGCATCAGCTCGGTGCCGAACAGCCGCTCGACCGCGGCGACCACCGCCGACAGGTTCGACGCGAGCAGCACGCCGCCGACGACGCCGATGGCGATACCGAGCAACCCGATCACCATGCCCTGGACGACGAACACGGCCATCACCGCGCCGGGCGACATGCCGATCGTGCGCAGGATCGCGATGTCCGACTGCTTGTCCTGCACCAGCATCACCAGCGACGACACCAGGTTGAACGCCGCGATCGCCACGACCAGCGACAGCAGGATGAACATCACCGTCTTCTCCATCTTCAGCGCGCGGAAGAAGTTCGCGTGGTCCTGCGCCCAGTCGCGGACGCGATAGTAGCCGTCGAGCCTTTCCTGCAGCGACCGCGCCACGGGCCAGGCGTCCCACATGTCGACGAGCTTCAGCCGCACGCCGGTGACGCCCTCGCCCATCCGGTTGAGCTTCTGCGCATCGGACAGGTGCACCACCGCGAGCCCGAGGTCGTATTCCTGCGCGCCCGCCTCGAAGATGCCGGCGACGGTGAAGCGTTTCGCCCGCGGCAGGGCGCCGAGCGGCGTCGACGTCGCCTCCGACACGAACACGTTCACCGGATCGCCGACGCCGACCGCCAGCGCGTTCGCGAGTTCGCGCCCGAGCACGATGCGAAAGGCGCCGGCCTCCAGGTCGTCGAGCCGGCCCTCCACCATCTTGTCGGCGAGCTCGGACACGCGCGGCTCCAGCGACGGCTCGACGCCGCGCAGGATCGCGCCCTGCCGGCGCGCGCCCTGCAGCAGCGACTCGGTCTCGACGTAGGGCGCCGCGCCGACGACACGGTCGTCGCTCTCGGCGACCGCGACCGCGCGCGGCCAGTCCTGCAGCGGTCCGTCGAGCCCGGTGAGCGTGGCGTGCGCCACCATCCCGAGGATCCGCGCGCGCAGTTCCTGCTGGAAGCCGGTCATCACCGAGATCGTGGTGATCAGCGCGATCACGCCGATGATGATGCCGAGGATCGACGCGAGCGAGATGAAGGAGATGAACCCGTTGCGCCGTTTGGCACGCAGGTAGCGGAGACCGATCGAAAGCGGGAGGGGCTGGAACATGGGGGCCTATGCTGCCATCGACGACAGCGGATTGTCGGGGGAAGGACCGCCGCGCGCCGCGAGCACGAGGCGTCGCCGGGCCGCCGGCGGCAGGGTGTCGGGCCACCAGACCAGCCGGCGCGTGTGCCCGGCGTCATCGCGGCCGAGCAGCCGCACGAGCGGGCCGCGGAATTCCACCTGCACCGCGTGCAGTGTCGTCGCGATCGTGCCCCGGCCGCCGGTGCCGGACGTGCGCAGCCGGGCCGGCGCGTCACCTCCGCGCCATTCCAGCGTGCAGGACGGAACGCGCTGTTCCCGGCGCGCGAGCACCAGTGCCCACAGGCCGACCAGCCCCGCGAGCGGGCGGCGCGGCACCTCCGGGACGGCGCTGGCCATCACCGCCCCCGGCGCCGCGACGGCGAGCAGCAGCAGCGCGACCAGCGGCCACCGCGACGGGCGCCAGTCAAGGCGGCAACTCGCGGAGCGTGGCGACGAAGGCGGCGAGCGCGGCATCGGGTGGCGTTTCCCGTCCCATGAACCAGGCCCACAGCTTGTCGTCCTCGGTATCGAGCAGCACGAGGAAAAGCGCGCGTTCGCGTTCGTCCGAATGCGGCCAGCGGCCGTCGAGCCAGCGCAGCATCAGCTGGTCGAGCTCGCGCATCCCGCGCCGGCAGCGCCAGCGCAACCGCCGCGATTCGGCGTCGTCCGCGCCGGAGGGGGCAGCGTCGCTCACGCGCCCCGGCGCTTGAGCATCAGCTTCTTGATCTCGCCGATCGCACGCGCCGGGTTCAGGCCCTTCGGGCAGGTACGCGCGCAGTTCATGATCGTGTGGCAGCGGTAGAGCTTGAACGGATCCTCGAGCTCGTCGAGACGCGTCCCGGTGTCCTCGTCGCGCGAGTCGACGATCCAGCGATAGGCCTGCAGCAGCACGGCGGGGCCGAGGTAGCGGTCGCCGTTCCACCAGTAGCTCGGGCAGCTGGTGCTGCAGCAGGCGCACAGGATGCATTCGTACAGGCCGTCGAGCTTGGCGCGGTCTTCCTTCGACTGCAGCCGCTCCTTCGCCGGCGATGCGCTCTGCGTGCGCAGCCACGGGCGGATCGACGCGTACTGGGCGTAGAAATGCGTCAGGTCGGGAACGAGGTCCTTGACCACCGGCATGTGCGGCAGCGGGTAGATCGGCACCTCGGCCTTCGTGCACTCGTCCACCGCGCGCGTGCACGCCAGCGTGTTGGTGCCGTCGATGTTCATCGCGCACGAACCGCAGATGC
>CAMPHE010000002.1 GCA_946885815.1 uncultured Arenimonas sp. | reverse complement strand
CACGGCGACCTGCGCGACCTGATCGTGCGGCCGTATTCGCAGCGCGACACCGTCGTGGTCGGCAAGACCGACACGCTGCACGTGGCCTACCAGCGGATGAAGATGTACGACGTGTCGCAGCTGCCGGTGATGGACGGCGACGACATCGTCGGGATCGTCGACGAATCGGACGTGCTGATGCACGTGTTCGGCGACGAGAAGCGGTTCGTCGACCCGGTCGCGACCGCGATGGTCAGCAAGCTCGACAAGCTCGAGGTCACCTCGCCGATGGACGCGCTGCTGCCGGTGTTCGACCGCGGCCACGTCGCGATCGTGATGGACGGCGCGAAGTTCCTCGGCCTGATCACGCGCATCGACCTGCTCAACTACCTGCGCCGCCGCGCGCAGTGACCCCCCTTTCCAGGACCGCCCCATGAGCGATTCCCGCACCCACGGCCTCGGCACGCGCGCGATCCACGCCGGCCAGTCGCCCGATCCCAGCACCGGCGCCGTGATGACGCCGATCTACGCGACGTCCACGTACGTGCAGTCGAGCCCCGGCGTGCACCAGGGCTTCGAGTATTCGCGCAGCCACAACCCGACGCGCTTCGCGTACGAGCGCTGCGTCGCCGCGCTCGAGGGCGGCACGCAGGGCTACGCGTTCGCCTCGGGCCTCGCGGCGACCTCGACGGTGCTCGAGATGTTCGACACCGGCAGCCACGTGGTCTGCATGGACGACGTCTACGGCGGCACCTACCGCCTGTTCGAACGCGTGCGCCGGCGCAGCGCCGGCCTCGACTTCGACTTCGTCGACCTCGGCGACATGGACGCCCTCGCCGCGGCGGTGAAGCCGAACACGCGGATGATCTGGTGCGAGACGCCGACCAACCCGATGCTGAAGATCGTCGACATCGCCCGGCTCGCGGAATTCGCGCGCGCGCGGGGCATCGTGCTCGCGGTCGACAACACCTTCAGCTCGCCGATCCTGCAGCGGCCGCTGGAGCACGGCGCGCACCTGGTGATGCATTCGGCGACCAAGTACCTCAACGGCCACAGCGACATGGTCGGCGGCATGATCGTGGTCGGCGACGACGCCGGACTCGCCGAGCAGATGACCTTCCTGCAGAACGCCGTCGGCGGCGTGCAGGGCCCGTTCGACAGCTTCCTCGCGCTGCGCGGCCTGAAGACGCTGCACCTGCGGATGCGCGCGCACTGCGAGAACGCGCTGCAGCTGGCGCGATGGCTCGAACCGCACCCGGCGATCGAAAAGGTGATCTACCCGGGCCTCGCCTCGCATCCGCAGCACGCGCTGGCGAAGCGGCAGATGGACGGGTTCGGCGGGATGATCAGCATCGTGCTGAAGGGCGGGCTCGAAGCCGCGCGCCGGTTCATGGAGCGTACCGAGCTGTTCGCCTGCGCCGAATCGCTCGGGGGCGTCGAGAGCCTCGTCAACCATCCGGCGATCATGACGCACGCGTCGGTGCCGGCGGAGCGCCGCGCGGCGCTGGGCATCAGCGACGCGCTGGTGCGGCTGAGCGTCGGCGTCGAGGACGTCGGCGACCTGCGCGCCGAGCTCGACGCCGCGTTGCGGGGCGCCGGCTGATGAGCCTGTTGTGGGAACACCTGCGGGGCAGCATGGCGCACCCCGCGTTCTGGTCGTATTCGACGTGGCTGAGCGTGATCACGCGCTACCGCCGGTCGATCATCGGCCCGCTGTGGATGCTGGCCCCGCCGCTCATGTACATCTTCGGCCTCGGCTTCTTCTTCGGGCGGGTGTCGAACCACGAGCCCGGCGAATTCATGGCGCATCTCGGGATCGGCATCGTGCTGTTCCGGCTGATCACCACCGTGGTCAACGATTCCGCGTCGGTCATGGTGAACCACGCCGCCTACATCCTCGACGGCAATTCGCGGCTCACCGACTACATCCTCCGGGTGCTGCTCAGCAGCGTGATCCATTTCGTCGTCGGGATTCCGCTGGCGCTGGGCGTCGCGTGGTTCGCGGGCGTGCTCGATCCGGCGGGATTCGTGCCGGCGGCGCTGGGGTTGATCTGGGTGATGTTCACGCTGGTCTGGGTCGCCGGGCTGACATCGCTGATCGGCGCGCGCTATCCCGACATCCACGAGTTCATGGGCAGCGTGACGATGCTGCTCTTCATCACCACGCCGATCCTGTTCTATGCCGGCACGTCGCCGCGCGGCACGGCGCAGGGCCTGCTGATGCGCTTCAGCCCGGTCTATCACATGGTCGAACTGGTTCGCGCCCCGCTCATGGGGCTCGAGGTGGAGATGTTCACGTACCAGTACCTCGGGATCATGACGGTCCTGGGTTTCAGCGCGTGGCTGTGGGCGTACCGCCGCTACGCACCGCTCGTGCCGATCTGGATCTGACCATGGGCAGCGAACCCTTCATCTCGGTCGAGAACCTGTCCCTGCGCGTGCCCGTGTACGTGCAGCGCGAGCGTTCGGCGCGCTCGATGCTGACGAACTTCTTCACCGCGCTGTTCGACCCGCCGCTGCGCGAATACCGCGATCTGCTCCACGACCTGAGCTTCGAGATCAAGGACGGCGACCGCGTCGCCATCATCGGCGCGAACGGCGCGGGCAAGTCGACGCTGCTGCGCGCGCTCGTCGGCGCCTACCAGCCGACCTCCGGCACGATCCGCAGCCGTGGCAGCCGTCAGGCGATCCTGAACGTGTCGCTCGGTTTCAACGGCGACGCCACCGTCAAGGAAAACATCCTGCTGCGTGGCGCGACGATGGACCTGCCGCTGCGGGAACTGCGCCGGCTCGCGCCGGAAATCCTCGCGTTCGCCGAACTGGAGGACAAGGCCAACGACCGGTTGCGCACGCTGTCTTCCGGACAGCGGATGCGGCTGGGCTTCGCGATCACCACCGCGCAGCAGTCGGACATCCTGATGATGGACGAATGGATCGGCACCGGTGACGCGGGGTTCATCGAGAAGGCGCGGCTGCGGATGATGAGCCGCGTGGACGGCAGCCGCATCCTGGTGATGGCCAGCCACAATGCGCAGATGTCGAGGCACATCTGCAACAAGGCCATCTACCTGCGCGATGGCGGGCTCGTGGCGGCCGGGGCGTACGCGGACGTGCAGGGCATGTACCACGCGCACATCGGCGTCCCGATGCCGCCGGGCCGCGCCGCGGCCGCCGCCGCGCCGGCCGCGCCGGCCGCGCCGACACCCGCGCCGGCCGCCGACGCCGCCGCCCCACGCTCGCTGGAAAACCGAGGGTAACGACCGATGTACATGCCGCCGCACATCGCCCAGCTGATGCCCAGCCTTCGCGTCTCGCGCGATGGCAAGGTGGAATGCCGGCTCGACGACCTGCGCCGCCTGCTGTTTCTGGCGATGCACGCGACGCCGGTGGACGAGGACTGGTACCGGCGCGCGTATCCCGACGTGATCGAGGCGATCGAGTCCGGCCAGGTGGCTTCGGCGACCGAGCACTATCGCCGCTCGGGTTACCTCGAGGGCCGCTTTCCGTTCGAGCCGACGGTGGACGAGACCTGGTACCTGCAGCGCTACCCGGACGTGAAGGCGGCGCTGCGTGCCGGCCGCTCCCCGATGGACCATTTCATCGCGTCCGGTTACAGCGAGGGGCGCCAGCCGATGCGGCCGAGCGTCGACGCGGGCTGGTATCTTCGGACGTACGCCAGCGCCCGCCGCGACGTCGATGCGGGCAAGGCGGAATCGGCGGCCGACCACTATCTGCGTACCGGATACGCGCAGGGCATGCTGCCTTGCCGGCCGGCGCTCTGACGCACCGCAACGGACTGCCGAACACGATGTCGAAACCCGTCTATTTCTCCATCTGCTCCAGCAACTACCTCGCCTACGCGAGGACGCTGGCGGCGTCGCTGCGCAGCGCGGACCCCGAGGCCACCTTCGTGCTCTTCCTCGCCGACGAGGTCGGCGGGGCGTACGACGCGGGGCGGCTCGGTTTCGAGGTCATCGAAGCGAGGGAGATCGGCATCCCCTGCTTCGCCGACATGGCCTTCCGCTACGACGTGATGGAGTTCAACACGGCGATCAAGCCGTTCTGCATCCGGTACCTTTTCGACGAACGCCACGCGGACGCCGCGGTGTACCTCGACCCGGACCTGTACGTGCTGCGGCCGCTGGTCGACGTCGAAGCCGCGCTCGCCGGCGGCGCCGACATCGTGCTGACGCCGCACGCGACGGCGCCGCTCGACGACGGCGGCGACCCCGACGACATCCGCATCATGCGCACCGGCGCCTACAACCTCGGCTTCGGCGCGTTCGCCAATACCGCGCCCGCACGCGCGCTGGTCGCGTGGTGGGCGAAGCACCTGCAGGGCGACTGCGTCGTCGACCTGGAAGCCGGCCTGTTCGTCGACCAGAAGTTCATGGACCTCGCGCCGTGCCTGGTCGAGTCGGCGAAGATCCTGCGCCACCCGGGCTACAACGCCGCTTACTGGAACCTGATGCACCGGCCGGTGACGCGCGCCGGCGCCGGCTGGCTGGCGGGGGGCGTGCCGCTGCACTTCTTCCATTTCTCCGGCGTCGTCCCCGGCGACCACGACGTGTTCTCGAAGCACCAGAACCGGTACACCGCGCGCAACATCGGCGAGCTGCAGGGACTGCTGCACGAATACCTCGACCGGCTGGAATCGAACGACCGGCTCGACGGCACGCGCTTCTCGCGCATTCCGTACCACTACGACCGCTTCCTCGACGGCACGCCGATCCCGAAGGAATTCCGGCTGATCTACCGCCGCCATCACCAGCCCGGGCTGGCGACGCCCTACGCCGCGGTGTTCACGCCGAACCTGGGTCTCTACCAGCAGCCGGTGCCCGGGCTCGGCGCGCCCGGTGAACCGGCGATCACGCTGGTGATGCACCAGGTCTGGGCGCAGCGCAGCGACCTGCAGCTCGCGTTCAATCTCGAAGTCGCCGAGGACCGCTGGCGCTTCGCCGAATGGTTCGTCGGCTCCGGCCGCAGCGAGTGCCGCAAACTTCCGGCGGCGGTGTTCGATCGCGTCGAGGCGGCGCTGCAGGCAGCGCGCGCGGCGCGCGGCGCCGACGGCGGCGGCGGCGCCGCGCCGGCGGTGCCCAAGGGCGGCGTCCGCAAGCGGCTTTCGCGGTTCGCGCTGCAGGCCGCGCCACGCCTGCGCCCGTTCTGGAGCCGGCTGCCGGGCGGCGTGCGGGAGGCGGTCAAGCGCCAGCTGGTGGGTGGTGCGGGCCTGCCGATGCTGGCGCAGGGCGTCGTCGCCGGCCGGCCGGTACGGCGCGTGTCCGGCGCGGTGGCCCGCTATCGCGACCCGAACCTCGAGCACGGCATCTCGCTCTTCGGTTACCTGCGTACGGAATCCGGCGTCGGCGAGGGTGCCCGCCGCGCGGCCAAGGCGATCGAGGCGGCGGGCATTCCTTATGCGGGCCACGCGCTCGGCACCGGCGGCGTCTTCGAGGACGCGGTGGACACCCGCGGCCTGCGGCTCGCCGACGGCGCATCGCCGTACGCGGTGGCCGTGATGCACGTCAACGCCGACCAGACGGTGCACCTGCCGAAGGTGATCGACGAGCGCCTGCTGCGCGGCAAGCATCGCGTCGGTTACTGGGCGTGGGAACTCGCCGGTTTCCCCGACGCGTGGCTCACCGCGTTCGACCAGGTCGACGAGATCTGGACGCCGAGCGAGTTCGTCGCGTACGCCGTCCGCCAGCGGACCGAGAAGCCGGTGCGGGTGATGCCGCACCCGGTGCCGCTGCCGGCCGCGAGCCGGTTCGACCGCGCGCATTTCGGGCTGCCTGCCGACGTGCCGCTGCTGCTGTCGACCTTCGACCTGAATTCCTATTTCCAGCGCAAGAACCCGCAGGCCGCCGTCGCCGCGTACCTGGATGCGTTCCCGGACCCGAAGTCGGACACGCCGCACCTCGTGCTCAAGATGCACGGCCGGCTGAACCGCGGCGAGCAGATCGACGCGATGTTCCAGCGGATCAGCGACGACCCGCGCATCCACGTCATCGACCGCGTCCTCGACCGGGACGAACTGACGGGGCTGCAGCAGGCGACGGACGCCTTCATCTCGCTGCACCGGTCGGAGGGCTTCGGCCTGAACATCGCCGAGTGCATGGCCGCCGGCAAGCTCGCCATCGCCACGGCGTATGGCGGCAACACCGATTTCTGCGACGAGACGAACGGGCTGCCCGTCGGCTTCTCGATGATCCGCGTCCAGGAAGGCGAATACCCGCACCCGCAGGGGCAATGGTGGGCCGAGCCGAGCCACGAGGATGCCGTCGCCGCGATCCGCGCCGCGTTCTCCGGCGATCCGGCCATCGCCGCGCGCGCCGCGAAGGGGCGCGAGGACCTGCGCGCGAACAACAGCGACGAGGCCATCGGCCGACGCGTCGCGCAGGCGCTGGGGGGGCGATGAGCGAGGACACCACGACGCAGGACAGCGGGCGGACGCTCGTCATCCATGCCGGGTTCGCGAAGACCGGCACGTCCGCGCTGCAGGTGGCGTTCGCGCAGAACGTCGCGTGGCTCGCGGAGCAGGGCATCTACTACCCGCCGATGGGCGCGATGGACGCCGCCTCGGCGGGCGAAGTCACGTCGGGCAACGGCGCCGAGCTGGGGTCGCACCTGTGCAACCTGCTGCAGCGCCCGGAGATCGTGACCCACACGCTCGAACTGCTCGAGGCCAGCGCGGCGCCGTTCGCGCTGGTCTCCTCCGAATTCTTCCAGGGCGCGAAGCCCGACCGCCTGCGCGATTTCGTGGTCCGCGCGCGGGAACTCGGTTACCGGGTGCGCGCGGTCTTCTTCCTGCGCGCGTGGCACGACTGGCTGTGGTCGGCGTACGTGCAGAACGTGCGCAACCATGCCCTCGACATGGAATTCGCCGCCTGGGTGCGCCGGTCGGGTGTGGCGAAACTGTTCCCGAAGGCGATCGCCACCTGGGACGCGGTGCTGGGCGCGGAGCACGTGCAGCTGCTCAACTACGACGCGATGCGCGACGACATCTTCGCGTCCTTCCTCCGCGAAGCGTTCGGCATGGAGGCGACCGTGCAGGCCACGCGGCGTCCCGGCCACGTCAACCGCAGCCTGGTCGGCAGCGAGATCGAGATGATGCTCCGGTTCAACCGGATCAGCCGGAACGAGGCGCAGGGCAAGCGCCTGGCGAGCCAGCTGCTCGAAACCAATCCCGGCCATGCCGAGCCGCCGGAACCCGACCGCACGGTGGTCGCATGGCTCGGCCGCCACGTCGCCGACGACCTGGCCGCGATCAACGCGCGGATCCGGCCCAAGCCGCTGGAGATCAGGGCCCGGCGCGCCACGAAGACCGAAGGGGCCAGCGCGCCGAGCGTCAGCGAGCTGAACCAGACCGTGCTGCTGTCGATGTACAACATGCAGCTCAACGCCGGCGGCGCGATCAACGCGCTCCGGGAACGCATCGAAGCGCTCGCCGGCGAGATCGGATCGCTCAGGGACGCCATGGACGCGGACACGACGGGACGCGGAAAGAAATGAAATCGATCGAGGCCACGCAGGCGCTGCACAACTACCGGGCCGGACAGCCTCATTCGGTGTGGTGCGCGGACAGCCAGCCGGTGACCACGCCGCCGGCGCCGGGCCAGGGCGGCGCGCGCGTCTACCAGCCGTTCCTCGAACTGCAGTGGACGCCCAAGTTCGAACTGTCGCGCGGGGAAGCGTATTTCGCCGCGGGCTCGTGCTTCGCCCGGAACGTCGAGAAGGCGCTCGACGACGTCGGCGCCCGCGTCGTGAGCTGGACGCCGCACTCGCCGGTCGCCAACAACGCGCTGCATCGCTACAACACCTTTTCGATCATGCGCGATTTCCAGCTGGCACTCGCCGGCCGGTTCGACGACGACGCGCTGGTCGAGGCGGCCCCCGGCAAGTGGTTCGACTATTCCGCCTACGGACGCGCCGACTCGCGCGCGGAACTCGAACGCCAGCGCCGCCAGTGCATCGACCTGCACGCGGCGGTGCTCGAGGCGGACGTGCTGATCATCACGCTGGGCCTGGTGGAGGCGTGGTACGACCGGAAGCTCGGGAGCTACCTGAACGTGTTTCCGGCCGGCGCGATGCAGGCGGATCCGGACCGCTACGAACTGCGGATCACGGGCTATGCGGAAAACCTCGCGGCGCTCGACTCGTTCTGGGTCTTCCTGCGCGAGGCGACGCGTCGCCCGATCCGGATGATCGTCACGGTGTCGCCGATCCCCTTCAACGCCACCTTTTCGGGCCACGACGTGGTCGAGGCGAACACGTACTCGAAAGCCGTGCTGCGGGCGGTGGCGCAGGACTTCGCCGACGCGCACGACGACGTGATGTACTTCCCGTCGTACGAGATGGTGACCCTGTCGGACCCCGACGCGGTGTGGACGCCGGACATGCGCCACGTCCGCCCGGAATTCGTCCGCCGGATCATGGATTACTTCGTGGCGCGCTGCGTTCGCTGAGCGGTCGCGCCCAACATTCGAGAGAGCGGAACATGGCACGAGACACCGACAGGGACTGGCAGAAGGTAGCGGTCGACGACCCGTACTGGGGCGTGCTGAGCGCCGAGGATTTCCGCAGCGAACGGCTGACCGACGAGGCGCGCGCGCAGTTCTTCCGGTCGGGCGAGCAGTACGTCACGCACCTGCTCGCGCTCGTCGGGCGCCACTTCGACCCGGCGTTCAAGCCCCGCCGCGTGCTCGATTTCGGGTGCGGGGTCGGGCGGCTGGCGATCCCCTTCGCCCGGCGCGCGACCGAGGAAGCCGTGGGCGTCGACATCGCCCCGGCGATGCTGGAGCTGTGCCGCCGCAACGCGGCGGACGCGGGCGTCGCCAACCTGAAGACCGTGCAGGCGGACGAAGGGCTCTCGGCGGTCGAGGGCCGGTTCAGCCTGGTCAACAGCTACATCGTGCTGCAGCACATCGAACCGTCCCGCGGCATCACGCTGATCCAGCGGCTGCTCGACCTGGTGGAGCCGGGCGGTTACGCCTCGCTGCAGCTGACCTACGGCAAGGACCGCCGGTTCTGGCCGCACGAAAGTCCGCGCGCCCGGTTCTACCGGCGCGACGGCGGCACGATCACCGACCTGCTGCCGACGGACGACGCGCGTCCGGTCGGGGCGATCACGATGTTCGATTACGACCTCAACCAGGTGTTCGCGGCGGCGACGCGCGTGGCCGCCGGCCCGATGCTGACGATTCCGACCGGCGACGACGGCCACCTCGGCGTGCACCTGCTGCTCCGGAAGCAGAATCCATGCTGAAGATCCTGCGCCGCAGAAAACCCGTGGCCGACGTCGTGGACGACACGGCCGCCCGCCGCATCCTGGCGTCGCCGCTGAGCGACGCGGAGACCGTGGCGGCGGTCTTCGGCAGTCCCGACGCCGCGCTGGACGTGGTCAACGCGCGCTATTTCGAACTCGCCGCGGACCGTCGGCCGCGCCTGTCGATCCACTTCGACCCCGTCTGGTACGCCGCGCGCAATCCCGACGTGGTCGAGGCCGGCATGGATCCGTACCTGCACTTCCTGACCTCCGGGATGGGCGAGGGGCGCGACCCGCACCCGCTGGTGGACCTGGCGTTCGTGCGCGCGCGGCTGGACGCCGATGCCGGCTGGGACGACGCGGCCCTCGCCGACGTGCTCCGTACCGGGCGCGTGCCGCCGCACCCGCTGTTCGACCCCGGCTACTACCTCTCGAACAACGACGACGTGCGCGAGGCCGGCATCCCGGCCCTGGCGCATTTCCTGCAGAGCGGCGCGGACGAAGGCCGTCGTCCCCATCCGCGCTTCGACGCCGACGAATACATCGCGACGCATCCGGGCGCGCCCACCGGGCGCTACGAAGCCTTCCTCGACTTCGTCAGCCGCCACGCGGCCCCGGACCCGGACGCCGGGGGCGACGCGGAACCGGCCGCCGACGCCGGGGCCGCCGACCCCGTCCCGGCCGAACCCGGGATCGCCGCGGGTGCGGAGCATTACACCGGCAGCTTCGACGCCGTCGAAGGCGGTATCGCGATGGGCTGGGCGTTCGACAGCCGGCGTCCGATGGAGCGGCTGGTCGTCGAGATCGTCGCCGGTGGCGTCGTCGTCGGGCGGGGTCGTGCCGACGTCTTCCGCGAGGACCTGCTCGAACACGGCATCGGCGACGGTGCCCATCACTTCAACATCCGGCTGGCGCAGGAACTCGCGGACGGCGAACGGCACGAGGTGTCGGCGCGGATCGCCGACGCGCCGGCGAGCGTGCTCAACGGCAGCCATGCGTACGTCGCCAGCCCGGGCGGCCGCAGGTTCGACATGCTGCCGGTGGCCGTCTCGTCGCAGCTCGCCGCCGAACTGGCGGACGCGCACGGCGACCGCGCCGGCGACTACCGGCAGCGCGTCGGCGAGGCCGGCCTGCAGCTCGTGACCGGTGCCGTCGACGAGGCCGTGGGCCTGCTCCGGGCACTCGACGCCGACTATCCGGGTGATCCGCTGGTGCGTCTGCGGCTGGCCGAGGCGGCATTGGTGCAAGGTCGGATGGAGGACGCCGCCAGTGCATTCGCGGTGGCCGCGCAGTCGGCGGCGACCGCCGGGTGGGGACTGCTCGGGCTGGGCAATACATGCCGGCTGCAGGGCGATCTCGACGGCGCCGAACACCATCTGCGACAGGCGCAGGCGCGGGCCTCGGCGCCCCCGCCGGTCGCGGGCCGGCTGGCGGCCGTTTCGCGGCTGCTGGCGCGCCGGCGCGCGTGGACGCTGATCGCCGCCGGCGACGTGGACGGCGCGCTCGCGCTCCTCGTCCCCGAGCTGGCGGCATGCCCTGACGATGCGGAGCTCTGCGAGCAGGTCGCCGGGCTGCTCGTTCCCGACGCCGACGCCGCCGGCCTCGACCCGGTCCTGCACCGGGCGCGGCGCTCGCTGGCGCTGCTCGAGGCGGTGATGGCGCACGTGCGGACGCGGCGGGGCGTGGCATGAAGGAGCTGATCGGGAAGCTCGCCGGCGAATCGCGCCCGTGGGGCACGATCGTCTGGGCCGGCGTCGGCCACGGCTCGCACCTGCCGTCGCTGCGGCAGTTCCGCTGCACGCGCCGGCTGCTGCTCGAGCCGCATCCGGTGCTGCATGCCCGGCTGCAGGCCCGATCCAACGCATTCCCCGGCGACGAGCTGCGGCCGCTGGCGCTCTGGGAAGACGCCGGCACGCGCCCGTTCAACCTCGTGAGCAATCCGGTGCTCAGCAGCCTCCTGCCGGTGGACGGGCTGCTCGCCCGTCTGCCGAACCTCTCCCGGGCCGGTGTCGCGAACGTGGACACCTGCGACCTCGACGGGCTGATCGCCGAATGCGGTCTGTCCGGGGACGACAATCTGCTGGTGCTCGAAATCGCCGGCGCCGAAGCGGCGGTGCTGGCGCGGGCATCGCGGACGGCACTGGGTGCATTCGCCGCGATCATCGTGCGCGGCGCCGACGCGGCCGGCGATTACGCGGGGGCCGGCGATCTGGCGGAAACGGCCGCCGCGGTGGCGGCGACGGGGTTCCGCGTGGAGCCGGGCGACGGCTGCGTGCTGCTGCGGCGCGACGAAGTCCTCTGGCCGCTCCGGTCGCGGATCCTGGAGCTCGAAACCGAAGTCGTCGCACTGCGCGCGCAGGCCGCCACCCTGTCGCAGGAGCGGACCGGCTGGGAGGCGCGCCTCGCGGATTTCGACCAGCACGTCCAGCTGTCGGAACAGCTGCTCGAGCAGGTGGCCGCGGCCCAGGCCGAAGTCGCTCGCCATGAGGCGCTCGCCGCGGAACGTCAACGTTCGCTCGACGACGCGCTGCGCGATCGCGATGCGGCGCGCGCGCGCATGGCGGAGCTCGAATCGGCCGTGACCGACGCCGAGGCGCGCGCGGCCGAAAGCGATCGCCGCCTGCAGGAGGTATCGGCCGAGGCCCGGTCGCACGCCGACGCGCTCGCCGCGCGGACGGCGTCGCTCGAAGGCGCGGTCGCCGACGTCGGCACGCGCGACGCGCGGATCGGCGAACTGGAGCAGCAGGCCGTCACGCAGGCCGAGGAGATCGCCGCGCAGGCCGGCGAGATGGAGGCGATGCGCAAGCGCATCGCCGAACTCGAACAGCTCGCCCGCGACCAGGACACCTACCGCGCGGCGCTGACCGCGCAGGCCGAAGCGTGGATGGCGGAACGGGACCAGCACGCGGGCCGCGTCGTCGAACTCCAGAAGGCCATGACCGCACAGGAGGCCGAGCTGGCCGAGCGCCAGGCGAAGCTGGACGACAGCCGGCAGGAGGCCGCCGCGCAGCAGCAGCAGGTGCAGGCGCTGGCGGAACGCGCCGAGTTCCTCGCGGTGCATGCCGCGGACATCGGCCGGCATCGCGATGCGCTGTTCGAAGAGAGCGCCGAGCGTCTCGCGCAGCTCGAACAGGCGACGCAGGCCCTCGCGGCGGCGCAGGCCCGGCAGGCCGAGCTGGAAGGACGGGTGGCCGCGCAGGCCGAGAAGGTACGCAAGCTGTCCGACGGTCTGGAGGAAGCGACACGGAACGCCGCGCTCGGAACCCGGTTGCACGCCCTGAAGGATGCCGACCTGCGCGAACTCCAGCAGCGCTACGAAGCATCGCTGGCCGTACAGGAGCGCCAGCACGGCATGCTGCTGAAACTGGGCGAGCGCCTCGGCATGGCGTCACGCTATTTCCACCAGCTGGCGATGCCGGCGACGCCGCGCGCCGATCGGCTCCCCGCGGCGAAGCCTGCCGCGAAGCCCCGATCGAAGGCGCCGGCACGCGGCCCGGCGGCGAAACCGGCTCCCGAGGCCACGACGCGACGGTCGACGAAGAAGGCCGCCAAGGCGTCGTCGCGCGCCGCGAAGGCGGCGGACGCGCCCGGCCGCGCGGACACCGCCCGCCGGCCGCGGTCGCGCCGGACGACCTGACGTGGCGCGGCGGCCGACGAACAGGGCGGTGAAGAGCCTGCTCGGGACGATCGACGAGGCGCTCGCGCTGCTCGGGGACCTGCCGGTCGCCGGCACCGGCGTGGTTCCGGTCCAGGAAAGCGGCGGCAGCCTGCTCGACCAGTGCCTGGCCCTGTGCGACGAAGGCGAGGCGCGGGGCCCGGAGCCGGTCCGCACCCTGCACCATTTCGCCTGCACCGGCGGCTCGCTTTTCGCGAAATGCGCGTCGGCGATGCCCAACGTGCGCCTGCTGAGCGAGGTCGACCCGCTGAGCACGACGCAGCAGACGTTCCGTGAAGGGCGGTTGCGGTTCTCGCCGACCGACATGATCAACCTCGTGCAGCAGGGCGATCGCGGTGCCGACGACGCGCTGGTGCTGGACATGTTCCTGGCCGACCTCGCCCTGATCCACGCCGACGGGGAACGCCGCGGGCTGCGCCTGTTGCTGCGCGACCACGCGCACGGCCACTACGCGACCGGCCCGGCCACCCCGGACCGGCCCGGCCTGCGGGACATCGTGTCGCGGCGCTTCCCGGTGCTGTCGCTGGTGACGGTCCGGCACCCGCTGGACAGCTACCTGTCGCTGCGGGCCAACGGCTGGGTCCACTTCAAGCCCGGCACGCTCGACGAGTACGGTGCGCGCTACCTCGACTTCCTCGACGCCCATGCCGGCGTCCCGGTGCTGCGCTACGAGGACCTGCTCGCCGAGCCGGTCCGGGTGGTCCGTCAACTTTGCGGGTACCTCGATCTGCCCTACAATCCCGAGTTCGAAAATCTGTTCGATGCCGTCCGGGTCACCGGCGACAGTGGACGCGCGGGCCCCGTCCTGTCGCCCCGGCCTCGCCGCGAAGTGACGGACGACCTCCGCGACGAGTCCGGTGCGTCACCGAACTACACCCGGCTGCTGCAGGTCCTCGGCTATGGGGACTGACGCCGTTCGCCGGCAATCGCGCGTGTTCCAGCCATCCGTGGCGGACGGCGCGCCAAGGGGGAAAGGGGAGATGGGCAACGAAAGCGGCATGCGGCTCGCCGAACTGGCACTCGCCATGGTCACGATGGAGGAGGCCGGCGAACTGGCCCGACTGGTCGACGGAATCGTCCATCCAGCGGGGACGAAGCCGGACCCGCTGGCGCTGCTGCGTCAGATCCGTGACGGCGGCCGGAGCACGGCCTTCAGTTCGCTGGCGCTGTACGTGAACCGGCTGGCGCGCGACCTCGACCGCAGCGCCTCGGCGGCCACGCGCGCGCCCCTGATCCGCGCGCTCCTGAACCTGCGCGAGAAGCTGTCGAGCCGTCGGCTCGAGGGCGCGGCCTCCGTGGCGCGGGACGACGCGCCGACGGCCCCGGCCGAGCCCGGCCTGTCGCTCGAGGACGGGATCATCGATGTCTACGAGCGCACCGTCGGCCGCACGCCGGCCGCTTCCGAGATCGACATCTGGAAGACCAATTTCGACAACGGGCTGCCTTTCCACCAGTTCATGCTGCTGATGGAGCGCGGCCCGGAAGCGGTGAAGCATGCCGCCGGCAAGGCCATCGCCGACGGCGTCGGCGACGGCGAATTCATCCAGATGGCCCACGAGCTGGTGCAGAACCGCGGCGCCACCGCGTGGGAGATCGACTTCTGGCGGCGCAAGCTCGAGGACCGCTCGATCACGCGGGCACAGCTGCTCGCGGAGATGTTCGAGGCCTCGGCGAGTTTCCAGCGCGCGCTGGCCGAAGCGCCGCCGCACGACGGCCTGTCGTGCTCGATCATGGGCACCACCGCGTTCCTCAACGCCGCGCAATGGGACGCGCAGGCCGAAGCGATGGCCGACGCGCCGCCGCCGCCGCCCGACGAGCGTTACCAGAACCGCTTCCACATCCGCGGCGAGCCGCGCGTGCTGGTTTCGGCGCTGGCCAGCCTGTACCGGGGCGGCGACTTCATCGAGCAGTTCATGGACAACATCACCTCGCAGGGCGTCTTCGACGACTACTGCGAACTGGTGATCGTCGACGCCGACTCGCCCGAGAACGAATACGAGACGATCAAGCGCTACCTGGCGCGGCACAGGAACATCGTCTACCTGCGGATGAACTACCGCATCGGCATCTACGACGCGTGGAACGTCGCGGCGAAGGCCGCCCGCGGCGAGTACCTGACGAACACGAACATGGACGACCTGCGCCGCCATGACTCGCTCGAGATCCAGGCCGCCGCGCTCGACAACCTGCCGTTCGCCGACGTCGTCTACCAGGACCTGTACTACACCTTCGACCCGCGGCTTTCGTTCGAGCAGATCGCCGCGTTCCGGCACGAGACGGTGCTGCCGGTGATCACGCCGCACAACCTGATCAAGTTCAATTCGCCGCACAACGCGCCGATGTGGCGCCGGAAACTGCACGACGAACTGGGCTGGTTCGACACGCGCTACCGGTCCGCGGGCGACTACGAGTTCTGGATGCGCTGCCTGGATGCGGGCAAGAAGTTCTACAAGATCAACGACCCGCACGTCGTCTACTACCAGAACCCCAAGGGGCTGTCGACGCGGCCCGACACCCGCGGCGTCGCCGAGGCGATGGACATCCACAAGCGCTATTGCCGCAAGCTGATGCCGGACGAGGTGGTGATGGCCACCGCCGACTACGCGCGCGCGCTCGATCCGGCACTGGCGGTGCCGCCGCCGGGCAAGGCCGATCGCTACGTGATGGCGCAGGAAGCGCTGCGCAACCTCGCGCGCCGGGGCAAGTTCGCCGCCGCCGACGGAGCGCCGCGATGATCCGCCTGCTCGTCGACGGCGTCTTCTTCCAGCTCAACAACACCGGCATCGCCCGGGTCTGGCGCTCGGTGCTCGAACCGATGGCGCGCAGCGGCCGCTTCGAGATCTTCATGCTCGACCGGGGCAATGCGCCGCGCATCGAGGGCGTCCAGTACATCCCGTTCCCGAAATACCTGTGCTGGTACTGCCCGGCGGATTCGGCGCTGATCCAGGAGATCTGCGACCTCCACCACATCGACGTCTTCACGAGCACGTACTACACCACGCCCGTGTCGACGCCGATGCTGCTGATGGTCTACGACATGATCCCCGAGCTGTTCGACTTCGACCTGAGCCAGCGCGCGTGGATGGAGAAGGGCACCTCGATCTCGTATGCCCAGCGGTACCTCAGCATTTCCCGCAACACGCACGAAGACCTGCTGGCGATCTACCCGGAGATCCCGGCGGAACAGGCGTCGTGGGCGCATTGCGGCGTCGACGAGGCGGTGTTCCGCCGGCGCGACGCGAAGGACATCGACGCGTTCCGTGACGCGCATGGCCTCGACCGGCCGTATTTCCTGTTCGTCGGTTCGCGCGTGCAGCACAACGGCTACAAGAACAGCGGCCTGTTCTTCGATGCGCTGTCGCGCATGGGCCGCGCCGGTTTCGACGTGTTCTGCGTCGGCGGCGAGAAGGAGATCGAGCGGCAGATCCTCGAATCGCTGCCCGAGGGCGTGCGCTGCCGCCGCGTCGAGCTCACCGACGACGAGCTCGCGCTGGCCTACGGCGGCGCGCTGGCGCTCGTGTATCCGTCGCTGTACGAAGGCTTCGGCATGCCGGTGATCGAGGCGATGGCCTCCGGTTGCCCGGTGATCACGACGCGCCACGGCTCGCTCGCGGAGGCCGCCGGCGATGCCGCGCTGCTGATCGGCGGCGCCTCGGTCGACGAGATGCACCAGGCGCTGCTGAAGATGCAGGATCCGGCGGTCCGCGACGCGCTGCGCGAACGCGGCCTCGCGCATGCGCGCGACTTCCGCTGGCAGGGCATGGCCGACCTGCTTTCCGACGAGCTCGAGACGCTGGTGGCGGAAGCGCGCCGGGGAACCTACGACGCCTTCTTCCAGGAATGGCGGCGCCTGCGCGCGATGCAGGCCGCGGTCGAGCACGTCTGATGGAGGCCGCCGCGGTGGGCAAGGCACTCGTCTGCGGTGTCAACGGCCAGGACGGCGCCTACCTGGCGCGGCTGCTGCTGGGGAAGGGCTACGAGGTCTGGGGCACGTCGCGCGACGCGCAGGCGAGCGGCATGGCCAACCTCGAGAAGCTCGGCATCGCCGACCGCGTGCGCCTGGTGTCGATGGCGCCCAGCGACTTCCGGAGCGTGTTCACGGCGATGGACCGCAGCGATCCCGACGAGGTCTACCACCTCGCGGGCCAGAGTTCGGTGGGCCTGTCGTTCGAGCAGCCGGCCGAAACGCTGGAGAGCATCGTCACCGGCACGCTGAACCTGCTCGAGGTCCTGCGCCTGCGCCGCCGCCCGACGCGGTTCTACCACGCCGGATCGAGCGAATGCTTCGGCGACACCGGGGGTATCCCCGCCGACGAACGCACGCCGTTCCAGCCGCGCAGTCCCTACGCGGTGGCCAAGGCCTCCGCCCACTGGCTCGTGACCAACTACCGCGAGTCGTACGGCCTGCATGCGAGCACCGGCATCCTGTTCAACCACGAATCGCCGCTGCGTCCGCGCCGGTTCGTGACGCAGAAGATCATCCATGCGGCCCGCCGCATCGGCGCCGGCAGCGGCGAGCGGCTCGTGCTGGGCCGGCTCGACATCCAGCGCGACTGGGGGTGGGCGCCGGAATACGTGGATGCGATGTGGCGGATGCTGCAGCAGGACGCGCCGTGCGACTACGTGATCGCCACCGGGCAGACGTGCCAGCTGCAGGATTTCGTGGCCGAGGCGTTCGCGCTGCACGGCCTGGACTGGCGCGACCACGTCGACGTGTCGCAGGAGTTCTTCCGGCCGACCGACATCGCGTACAGCGGTGGCGATCCCGGGCTGGCCCGGCGGACGCTGGGCTGGGAGGCGACGTGCCGGATGCCGGCCGTGGTCCGCAACATGGATGCGGCACTGGGCACTTCGTGAACCACCCCGGCGGCCAGGTTCGGAAACAGGAACAGGGCGCCATGCCGGCGCGCTAAAAACAACCGGAGAGTCACCGTGGAAAATTACATGGATATCGTCGCTCGGGCGCTGCCGCCGGCCGGCGACTTCGAACAGTGCTACGCGTTCTCGATCCACAAGTCGGGCAGCACGCTGATGCACAAGATGATCGGCGAGGTCTGCCACGCGGCGAACATTCCTTCGGTCACGATTCCCGACATCCTGTTCCGCGAAGGGCTGGCCGAGAAGGACTGGGAATCCGACCCGCGGATGGCGGATCTGTTCACGCGCGGCCGCGTCTACTACGGCTTCCGTTACCTGCCGCCGTTCCTGCCGGCGGGGGACCCGGGGTTCCGCGAGCGGCCGACGGTGCTGCTCGTGCGCGACCCCCGCGACGCGCTGGTGTCGCAGTACTACTCGTTCGGCGGGCGCTACCAGTCGCACCGGCTTCCCGACAAGAACAAGGAGCAGTTCATCGAGCGCACGCAGCGGACGGCGCACCTGGAGATCGACGAATACGTGCTGCAGGCCGCGCGCAACTACCTGCGCAAGCTGCAGGCGTATCGCGACGCGCTGGACTTCGATTCGATCCTGCTGCGCCGGTACGAGGACATCTACTTCGACAAGCGCCAGTTCATCGGCGACATCTTCGACACCTTCGGGCTGAGCGTGCCGTCGTCGATCCTGGACGCGGTCGCCGAGCGCAACGACATCCGGCCCGCGGTGGAGGAAACCGGCAAGCACATCCGCAAGGGCGCCCCGGGCGACCACCGCGAGAAGCTGCAGCCGGAGACGATCGCGAAGATCAACGCGCTGTACAAGGACATCGCCCCGGCGTACGGGTATGTGCTCGACTGACGGCGCGCGCGCGTGCGCGGCGCGCGCCGAAGGGCGGTCGATCCGATGAATGCGGCCGCGGCAGGCGCGACGTCGCGTGGGCGCCGGCAGAACTGGCTGCTGCTGTTCAACTGCCAGGCCGAGGGCCTGGCCAACAGCCTGGAGCTGCTCGGCGTCGACCTGCGGGTGGAATCGCACCATCCGCCGTCCTTCCGGAAGCTCCGCGACGACATCGCCGCCCGGCTGGACGAGTTCGACCGCATCGTGGTCGCGCCGCGCGTCGAGCCGATGCTCGGCTTCGACCTGCGCGGGCGCGACGACGTGATCCGGGTGCCGCATGTGATGTTCCACGGCTTCCATCCCGACCTGGTGTACATGGGCGCGTCCAGCGGGCTGGCGAAGGGCGCGATCGGCGAGTTCCATTCGGCGCTGGTCTACGCCGCGTTCCGGAGCGGCCTGGATGAAGCCGCCGCCGCGGCGCTTTTCCGCGAGGACGTGTTCGCGGAACTCGGTTATCTCGATTCGTGGCAGGTCTGCCGCGAGCAGCTGGAACGCGACTTCTCGGAACAGGACTTCGACGTGCGTGAATCGTTCGTGCGCTGGTCGCGCACCGGGGCGTTCATGCACACGATCAACCACCCGAAGATCGGCGTGCTGGCGGATGTCGCGCGGCTGGTGCTGCGGCGCGCCGGAATCGAACCGCGCGAAGCGGGGATGGTGCCCCACGACGGCCTCGCCAAGGGGCCCGTCTTTCCGGTGTTCCCGCCGATCGGCGCGCGTCTCGGCATCCGCGGGTCGTACCTCTTCAAGCAGGGCGGCGGCTATGCGGTGCTCGACCTGGACGAATACGTCGCGGCCTCGTACCGGATCTACCGCGAGGCCGTCGGCGCGAAGCCGGCGAACAAGTCGTTCCTGCCCGTGATCGAGCGGGCCGAAAGCCTCGTGAGGGCGATGCGATGAGTACCAATCCCTATTCCGGCCTGCCCGACCGGCAGTTCTGGCGTCGCGCGGTCGCCGGCATCGAGCCGTTCCTGTTCGACCCGGTCACCACGCCCCGATTCACGATCGGCCGGGAGGAACGCGTCGCGACCGCCGGCAGCTGCTTCGCGCAGCACATCTCCAACCGGCTGGCGAAGATCGGCTTCAACTACTTCGTCACCGAGGACGGCGCGGCGCTGCCCGAGGCCGAACGCCGGGCGATGAACTACGGGGTGTTCTCGGCCCGATTCGGCAATCTGTACACCACCCGGCAGCTGCTGCAGCTGTTCCAGGAGTGTTTCGACGGGCGGCAACCCGCCGAAGCCGCGTGGCCCACGGCCGACGGGCGCTTCGTCGACGCGCTGCGGCCGCAGATCGCGCCGGGCGGGCTCGCGACCGAGGCCGATGTCGCCGCGGCGCGCGTCGAACACCTGGCGCAGGTGCGCCGCATGTTCCTCGACTGCGACATTTTCGTGTTCACGCTGGGCCTCACCGAGGCGTGGCGATCGCGGATCGACGGTACCGTTTTCCCGGTCGCGCCGGGCGTGTCGGGTGGCGGCTTCGATCCCGCGCGACACGAGTTCGTCAACTTCACCGTCGCCGACGTGATCGGCGACCTCGAGGAATTCCTGCGCCGGCTCAAGGCGGTCAATCCCGCGGTGAAAGTCCTGCTGACCGTGTCGCCCGTGCCGCTGATCGCGACGTACGAGCCGCGCAACGTGCTGGTCGCCACCAGCTACAGCAAGTCGGTCCTGCGCGTCGCCGCCGAGACGGCGTACCGGTCGCACGACTGGGTCGACTACTTTCCGTCGTACGAGATCATCACCGGCAACTACAACAACGGCGCGTACTACGAGGCCGACTACCGCGGCATCAACGCGGTCGGCGTCGACCACGCGATGCGCTGCTTCCTGAAGCATTACGCGGGCACGGGCGGCGGCGCGCAGGGGGCCACGCCGGCCGCCGTCCACGTCGCGGCCGCCGACGCCGACGTGGTCTGCGACGAGGAAGCGATCGACCAGATCAGGATCTGATCACGGCCGCGACGGCCGGGCGCCGGTGTCCGCGTACATCACGAGCTGCACCGTGCCGCCGTCACCCGCCAGACGGCCGAAGTTGGCGGAAGGCAAGGTGCCGGCGATGTCGCCGAGCAGGAAGATCTCGCCCATCTGCGCGTCCATCTCGTCGCGGTAGGTGATGCGGATGCGGCAGGTGGTGGAGCGGCACTCGGCATCGTGCGAAAGCGGGGCGGGTCCCTGGTGGGCCGCTGTCCGTTCGGCGCTCAACGCCTCCGCGATCACCCGCTCGCTGGCGAAGCTCCAGCCCGGGGACACCGGCTCGGCGAGGAACTCCTGCTCGAGCCCGGCCAGTTCGGCGGCCAGCCGCGCCTCGCGTTGCTCGTTCGACATCGGAGCATCATCGCCGGCGGGTTCCGGCGCCGGTGGCGGGCGCGGTGCGTCGTGCGTGTCGCGGTCCGCCGCGGTCGTCGACACGGGGCCCGGTGCGGCCACGGCGAGCGGCGCCGGGTCGACGATCGCCACAGGCGACGATTCGTCCGGCTGCATCCAGAAGATCAGGGCCGCGGCAAGCGCGACCAGCGACAGCGCCGTGATCGGCGCCCAGCGTTGCCAGAACAGGTTCGGCATGGGATGGGTCCACTCTGCGGGGGGAAGAACATCGATCGCCGCGGGGGCGGCGATCGATGCGACACGGCTTCGCTCATCCGTCCGTCGCGGCAGGTTCCACGAGCCGGTAGTGCTGCAGGACGGCCTTGGCGCCGAGATTGCAGATCATGATCGCGCCAAGGTCGTTCGGCGTGCCGTTGCTCTGCAGGGCCTCGATGTTCGCGTTGTCCTGGCTGCCTGCGGGAATCGCCACGGCGATGGATTTCGAACTGGTCAGGCCCGTCGTCCGGTTCACGTACGCGGTGCAGGAGATGGAACTCGCCGGGCCCGGCGCGCGGTAGTGGACGTCCACGTACGCCGCATTCACCGGCGCCACGTCGTCACCGTCCCAATCCACCTCGGAATCCTTGACGAGCGGGCAGACGATGACTTTCGAGGCGTTGGTGGTGTTGAAAATGCCTTGCCAGCCGAATCCGAGATCGGTCCAGGCCGTCGTGCCGTAGACCTTGCACTCCGAGCCGTGGTGAGCCTTGATGTCGGTCGCCGCGGTCGTCGATGCATGCAGCAGCGCCAGCAGGCCGACCGTCGCGCTCGCGATCAGGTTGTATTTCATGTTCATTTGTGGGGATCCATTTGCGTGGGGGGAGCGGGACATGTCGAGTCCCGTATCTCCAGACGCAGGACCCGCCCCACGGAGGCCACCCACACCCGGTGGATAGCGCGGAATTGGTTAATATCGCGTTTTTCCAGCGGGGATCGACGAGCCATGCCGCTTGCTGACGACAGTGGAAACGCCGCCACGCATCACGGCCGGATGACACGGGCGATGAACGAAAGCGGAGTCGTGTTCGGCACCAGCGGCGCGCGCGGGCTGGTCACCGCTTTCACCGACGAAGTCTGCGCGGCATACGTCCATGCCTTCGTCGCGGTGATGCGCGAATCGTTCCGTTTCGACACGGTGGCGCTCGGGATGGATCTGCGCCCGAGCAGCCCGCGCATCGCGGCCGCGTGTGCCGACGCGATCGCGCGCGCGGGACTGCGCGTCGACTGGTGCGGCGTGTTGCCGACGCCGGCGCTCGCGTCGCACGCGCTCGCCGCCGGCGTCCCGGCGGTGATGGTGAGCGGCAGCCACATTCCCTTCGACCGCAACGGGCTCAAGTTCTATCGACCCGACGGCGAGATCAGCAAGGACGACGAACAGGCGATCCTCGCCGTCGATCTCGCGATGCCGCCGGCCGCGACGGCGCCGTTGGCGTCCGCGGACCCGCGCGCGCTGGATGCCTACGCGCGACGCTACCTCGGCTATTTCCCGGCCGCCCTGCTCGCCGGCAAGCGCGTCGGCCTCTACGAACACTCGAGCGCGTCGCGCGACGTGTTCGCGCGCATCCTGCAGGGGCTCGGTGCCGAGGTGGTGTCGCTGGGACGCACCGACGCGTTCGTCCCGATCGATACCGAAGCCGTATCCGCCGAGGACGCGGCGCGGGGCCGCGACTGGGCCGCGACACACCGGCTGGACGCCATCATTTCGACCGACGGTGACGGCGATCGGCCGCTGGTCGCCGGCGAGGACGGCGTCTGGCTGCGCGGCGACATCGTCGGGCTGCTGTGCGCCCGCGAGCTCGGCATCCAGGCGCTCGCGGTGCCGGTCAGCTGCAATACCGCCATCGAAGCCTGCGGCGCGTTCGCGCAGGTGCGGCGCACCCGCATCGGTTCGCCGCACGTGATCGCCGGCATGGAGGCGCTGCAGCCGGAACACGCGCGCGTCGCCGGGTTCGAGGCCAACGGCGGGTTCCTGCTCGGGTGCCGGATCGACGGCCCCCGGTCGACGCTGGAAGCCCTGCCGACCCGCGACGCGGTGCTGCCGGCGCTGGCGGTGCTGGCGGCGGCCAGCCGCGCCGGCGTTCCGGTATCGCGCCTGCCGGCGACGCTGCCGCAACGGCACACGGCCAGCGACCGGCTGCAGGATTTCCCCACCGCGCGCAGCCGCGAGCTGCTGGCGCGGTGGGCCGCGGAGCCGTCGGCCCTGCTGGAATGGCTCGATCTGGGCCTGGCGCCGGTGGCGTCGGTGGACACGACCGACGGGCTCCGGATGGCCCTGGACAGCGGAGAAATCGTACACTTGCGGCCTTCCGGCAACGCCCCCGAACTGCGCTGCTACTGCGAGGCCGACCGGCCCGACCGGGCCGCGGCCCTGGTGCGGGACGTGCTCGACCGACTGACGACGATATGAGGGAACGATCTTGAAGAAGGCACTGATCACCGGCATCACCGGGCAGGACGGCTCCTATCTCGCCGAGCTGCTGCTCGAGAAGGGGTATGAGGTGCACGGCATCAAGCGCCGCGCTTCGCTGTTCAACACGCAGCGCGTCGACCACATCTACGAAGATCCGCATGTCGACAACCAGCACTTCATCCTGCACTACGGCGATCTGACCGATTCGTCGAACCTGACGCGCATCCTGCAGGAAGTGCAGCCGGACGAGGTCTACAACCTCGGCGCGCAGAGCCATGTCGCGGTCAGCTTCGAGGCGCCGGAGTACACGGCCGACGTCGACGCGATGGGTACGCTGCGCCTGCTCGAAGCCATCCGCTTCCTCGGCCTCGAGAAGAAGACCCGCTTCTACCAGGCCTCCACGTCCGAGCTGTACGGCCTGGTGCAGGAGATCCCGCAGAAGGAAACCACGCCGTTCTACCCGCGCAGCCCGTATGCCGTGGCCAAGCTCTACGCGTACTGGATCACGGTGAACTACCGCGAGTCGTACGGCATCTACGCCTGCAACGGCATCCTGTTCAACCACGAGTCGCCGCGCCGCGGCGAGACGTTCGTGACCCGCAAGATCACGCGCGGCCTGGCGAACATCGCCCAGGGCCTCGAGAAGTGCCTCTACATGGGCAACCTCGACGCGCTGCGCGACTGGGGCCACGCCAAGGACTACGTCCGCATGCAGTGGATGATGCTGCAGCAGGAGCAGCCCGAGGATTTCGTGATCGCCACCGGCGTGCAGTATTCGGTGCGCGACTTCATCCGCTGGTCGGCCGCCGAGCTCGGCATCACGCTGCGCTTCGAGGGCGTCGGCGTCGACGAGAAGGCGATCGTCGACACGATCGAGGGCGACATGGCGCCGGCGCTGAAGTCCGGCGACGTCGTCGTGGCCGTCGATCCGCGCTACTTCCGCCCGGCGGAAGTGGAGACGCTGCTCGGTGATCCGTCCAAGGCCAAGCAGCGCCTCGGCTGGGTGCCCGAGATCACGGCGCAGGAGATGTGCGCCGAGATGGTCGCCGAAGACCTCAAGTGCGCCCGCCGCACCGCGCTGCTCAAGCAGCACGGCTACCAGATGCCGGTGTCGGTGGAGCGGGGCGGATGACGGAAGCCGTACTTCCCCGGGTCTTCGTCGCCGGCCATCGCGGGATGGTCGGTTCGGCGATCGTCCGCCGGCTCGAAGCGCTCGGTCGCACCACGGTGGTCACTGCCGGTCGCGACCAGCTGGACCTGTTGCGCCAGGCCGACGTCGAGGCGTGGTTCCGCGCCAACCCGGTGGACCAGGTGTATCTGGCCGCCGCCAAGGTCGGCGGCATCCATGCCAACAACACCTACCCGGCCGAGTTCATCCACGAAAACCTGCTGATGCAGGGCAACGTGGTCCATGCCGCGCATTCGAGCGGCGTGCAGAAGCTGCTGTTCCTCGGCTCCTCGTGCATCTACCCCAAGTTCGCCCCGCAGCCGATGGCCGAGACCTCGCTGCTGACCGGCGTGCTGGAGGCCACCAACGAGCCGTACGCGATCGCCAAGATCGCCGGCATCAAGCTGTGCGAGAGCTACAACCGCCAGTACGGCCGCGACTACCGCAGCGCGATGCCGACCAACCTGTACGGACCCAACGACAACTTCCACGCCGAGAACAGCCATGTGATCCCGGCGCTGCTGCGTCGCTTCCATGAAGCGGTGCAGTCGGGCTCGGAAGA
The DNA here is from genome assembly GCA_946885815.1 of uncultured Arenimonas sp. The sequence goes on along the minus strand of CAMPHE010000002.1, from coordinate 7,895 downwards.
GATGGTGGTCTGGGGCAGCGGCACGCCGATGCGCGAGTTCCTCCATGTCGACGACATGGCCGCCGCCTGCGTGCACATCATGGAACTCGACCACGCGACCTACGCGGCGAACACCCAGCCGATGCTGTCGCACATCAACGTGGGCACCGGCATCGACTGCACGATCCGCGAGCTCGCGGAAACGATCGCCCGCGTCACCGGATTCACCGGCCGGCTGGTGTTCGACGCCAGCAAGCCCGACGGGACGCCGCGCAAGCTGCTCGACGTCTCGCGTCTCGCCAGCCTCGGGTGGAAGGCCACGACCAGCCTCGAGGACGGCCTGCGCAGCACGTACGCGTGGTTCCTGCGGCACCAGGCCGAAGGCGGTTACCGCAAGTGAGCGCCAGCCGCCCGCTCCTGCTCGTCGCCGGCGAGCCGCGCTCCGTGCGCGACGCCTGGGCCGATGCGCTCGGCGCGTCGTCCTGCGAAATCGCCGGGCTGCCGGCGCGGCTGGCGGCGGATCCGTCGGCGCGCGCGCTCGTGTTCTATCTGTCGCCGTGGGAAGCCTTCCTCGATGCCTGCGAGCCGGCCGGCGGCCGCGGCACGGACACCGCGGCCGACGCCCTGTCGCGGCGTTGGCAGGAGACGGCGCAGGCCGTGCTCGACGCGGCGTCGCGCTGGCCCGACCGCGTGCTCATGGTCAACGCCGGGCGGCTGCACGCGTCGGGACAGGCGCTGGTCGACGTGCTCGCCGGCGCCGGCTGGTGCCCGCCGGCGAGCGTACCGGTCGCGTCGGCCATCGCGCCCGCCGATCCCGTCCTGCTGGCCCGACTGTTCGAAGAGCACGCGCCGGCGGAATGCGATGCCTACGAATCGCTGGAATCGATGGCGCTGCTGCTGGGCCGCGAAGCCGAGTTCCGCGGTGCCGATGCCCGTGACGTCGATCTGCTGGGCGAAGCGCTGCGGGTCTGGGGCGAGCTCGCCGCCACGCGGAAGGAAGTGGACGTCGCGCGCGCCGCCTCGGGCCGGCTCCAGTCCGAACGCGACGCGCTGGTCGCGCGGCTCGAGTCCGCCGAGCAGGCGCGGCAAGCCGCCGAAGACGCGCTGGAAAGCCGTGATGCGCTCGTCGCGCAGCAGGCCGGCGAGAACGAACTGCTGCTCGAGCACGTGGTGCAGCTGCGGCAGGAACTGGCCGAGCAGGCGCAATCGCTGGCGGCGATGCGGGAGACCGCCGCGCAGCTCGGCCGCGCGGCCGATGCCGCCCGGGCGCTGATCTCCGGATGAATGCGGGGAGCGGGGCCGTGCATCGCCTGCCGGCCCCGCCTGACATCGTCGAACCCGCCGCGAGGCGGCGGGATCCGGAGCCTCAGCGTGCCGCCAGCGGCTCGCCGTCCGCACCGCAGTAACCGGCGCCGGTGTCGGCGCACGGCTGGAACGGCCCGAGCTCGAGGGCCGGCTGGTCGAACTTCTCCGTCCACGACCGTCCACCCTGCATCAGCCCGATCCGCATCGTCCCGCCGGCGAGCTCGGCGACCGGAACGCGCAGCCGCACGCGGCCCGAGGAGCCCTCCGGGATCAGCGGCAGGCGCTTGCGCATCAGCACCTCGCCGTCGGCATCGATCACCGCGAGCGTGACGGGGGCCTCGCCGGCACCGACAAGGGCGGTCTTGCCGTCGTTGTTCACCCGGACCATGACCTCGATCGTGTCGTCGGCGGCCGAGTAACCCGGTTCGCCGACCACCGTCAGCCGCGTCGCGACGCGGGCCCGCGGGATCGCGGCGTCGATCACGTAATCGGCCGGGTATTCGCGCACGGCCGCCGGCTTCGCCGCCGGCGCTTCGGCCGTGGCCGGTGTCGCGCCGGCGGAGGCGGAGGCGGACGGATCGGCGGCGCGGTCACCACACGCGGACAGGCCGAAGGCGAGGGGCGCGAGCAGCAGCAGGCGCCGGGAAACGGGGGTCTTCACAGTCTTGGATCTCCGGTGGATGGGTCAGTGCGGAAAGCTTGTGGGGTTCGCGGTGACGGCGAGGTGCTGCTCGCCATGCCACGCGGCGCCGGGTGCCAGCGGCTGCGGCACGGTCACGATCGCCGATTCGACGCAGACGAAGCGGGGTTGCTGCGTGGCGCCCAGATCGGCCAACCCGGCCGCGAGCCCGGCGCCGGGGTTCCATACTACTGTGTCCGTGAAGGCGCGCGCGCCGATCCGCATGCTGTCGCCTGAACCGCCGATCACGACGTCGTCGACGCCCCGGTACACCCGGTCGACCTCGCCGTCGAAGACCAGCGGCGCGTCGCCATGCACGGCGGGCACCCGGCCGCCCCCGGCGCAGTCGAGATAGGCGCGGCGCTCGAGGCCATGGAGCCGGCAACCCGCGACATCGTCCACGGCGAGGTAGGTGTGCAGCGCAGCCGCGAACGCGAATGGCGCCGCCCCGGTGTTGTGCACGGACAGCGTGATCGTCAGGGAACGCGGCCCGAGCCGGGCCAGCAACCGCAGCCGGAACGGATGCGGCCATACGGCGAGCGTTTCCGGCGAGTCGCGGAGTTCGGCGGCGACGGCGCCGGCGACGCCGGCGTCGGTCGCCTGCCAGCGCTGCAGCCGCGCGAACCCGTGCTTGGCCCCGGGGCCGAACAGGCCGAACTGCGGAAAGATCACCGGGACGCCGCCGCGGATCGACCGTCCCCGGCCGCCGACGGCGTTGGCGCTGACGAACAGGCGTTCGCGACCCTCGCAGACCCACGACAACAGCTGCCCGCCGTCCAGCGACAGGGCGACGCTGTCTCCCGCCGCGGCGGACGACCGCTGCAGCCCGGCGTCGTGGTCCGGCACGAGGATTACTTCGACCGCCCGTACTTGTCCTCGAAGCGGACGATGTCGTCCTCGCCGAGATAGCTGCCCGACTGCACCTCGATCAGCTCCAGCGGCAGCTTGCCGGGGTTCTCGAGCCGGTGGACGACGCCGAGCGGGATGTACGTGCTCTGGTTCTCGGCGAGCAGGATCGTTTCGTCGCCCCGCGTCACCTTGCCGGTGCCGCTCACCACCACCCAGTGCTCGGCGCGATGGTGATGCATCTGCAGGCTGAGCTGCGCGCCCGGCTTGACCGTGATGCGCTTGACCTGGAAGCGGCCGCCGTTGTCGATCGAGTCGTACGCGCCCCACGGCCGGTAGACCTTGCGGTGCCACGTGGCCTGCGACCGCTTTTCCTTCTTCAGCCGCGCGACGACGTCCTTGACCTCCTGGATGCGGTCGCGGTGGCCGACCAGCAGCGCGTCGTCGGTGTCGACCACGACGACGTTCTCCAGTCCGATCATCGCGATGAGCCGTTCGCCATGCGCGTAGCAGCCCGTGCAGCCGATCGAGATCACGTCGCCGTGGTGCGCGTTGCCGTGCCCGTCCTGGGGCGTCACTTCCCACAGCGCGGCCCACGAACCGACGTCGTTCCAGCCGGCGTCGAGCGGCACGACGGCGGCGTCGGCGGTCTTCTCCATGACCGCGTAGTCGATCGAGTCCGACGCGCAGTCGCCGAACGCCTTCGGATCGAGCCGGACGAAATCCTCGTCGCGACGGGCTTCCTGCAGCGCCTCCCGGCAGCTTTCGAGCATGCCCGGCTGCAGCCTTTCGAGTTCGGCCAGGTAGCGCGAGGCGCGGAACAGGAACATGCCGCTGTTCCAGTAGTACTGCCCCGACGCGACGTACGCCTCGGCCGTGGCGCGGTCGGGCTTCTCGACGAAGCGGTCGACGGCGCGCACGCCTTCGCCGGCCACCGCCTTGATGTAGCCGTAGCCGGTTTCGGGACCGGACGGCTGGATACCGAACGTGACCAGCCGGCCCGTGTCCGCGGCGGCGGCCGCCTGCTCGACGGCGGCATGGAACGCGGCGACATCGGCGATCACGTGGTCCGACGGAAGCACCAGCAGCATCGCATCCTCGCCGCGCGCCATCGCCTCCAGCGCCGCGATCGCGATCGCCGGCGCGGTGTTGCGGCCTACCGGCTCCAGGATGATCGCCATCGGGTCGGCACCGGCTTCGCGCATCTGCTCGGCGACCATGAAGCGGTGCTCGTGGTTGGCGACGATCATCGGGCCGTGCGCGGACAATGCGGCGACGCGCTTCCACGTCGCCTGCAGCATCGTGTCGTCCCCGACCAGCGGCAGGAACTGCTTCGGATACGCCTCGCGCGACAGCGGCCACAGGCGCGTTCCGGAACCGCCGGAAAGAATGACGGGGATGAGGTCCTGCATGGGGCGGGGGTCCTGTTTTCGACGGTATTCGACCTGCGCGATTCTATCCGCCGCGCCGGGGGGCTGCCACGTACGTACCGAAGTGCAGGTCGCGGCCCGGCACGCGCCGGCTACAATGCCCGCACTGTCCGTGGAATCGAGCCGATGAAACCCCGACGAGCTTCCAAGATCTTCCCCGATGCCATGACGGCGCTGCGCGACGTCGTCGCCGACGGCCAGACGCTCGCCGTCGGCGGCTTCGGCCTGTGCGGCATCCCCGAGGCGCTGATCGCCGCGCTGCGCGATGCCGGGGTGCACGGCCTCACCGTGATCTCCAACAACGCCGGCGTCGACGGTTTCGGCCTCGGCCAGCTGCTGGCGACACGGCAGATCCGCAAGATGATTTCGTCGTACGTCGGCGAGAACAAGGAATTCGAGCGGCAGTTCCTCGGCGGCGAACTCGAACTCGAGTTCAACCCGCAGGGCACGCTCGCCGAGCGGCTGCGCGCGGGAGGCGCCGGCATCCCGGCGTTCTTCACCCGTACCGGCTACGGCACCGTGGTCGCCGAGGGCAAGGAAACGCGCGAGTTCGACGGCCACTGGTACGTGATGGAAACCGCGCTGAAGGCCGATGTGTCGCTGGTGAAGGCGTGGAAGGCCGACGAAGCGGGCAACCTGGTGTTCCGTCGCACCGCGCGCAATTTCAACCCGGCCTGCGCGATGGCCGGCGCGGTGTGCGTGGCGGAGGTGGAAGAGATCGTGCCGGTCGGCGCCATCGACCCCGACCACGTGCACCTGCCGGGCATCTACGTCGACCGCCTGGTGCTCAACGCGACGCCGGAAAAACGCATCGAGCAGCGCACCGTGCGCGCCGCGGAGGTGGTGTGATGGCCTGGAGCCGCGAACAGATGGCGCGGCGCGCCGCGCAGGAGCTCACGGACGGCGCGTACGTGAACCTCGGCATCGGCCTGCCGACGCTGGTGGCCAACCACATTCCCGACGGCATCGACGTCTGGCTGCAGAGCGAGAACGGGCTGCTCGGCATCGGGCCGTTCCCGACCGAGGACGAGGTGGACGCCGACCTGATCAACGCCGGCAAGCAGACGGTCACCGCGCGCGAAGGCGCCAGCTATTTCGGCAGTCACGACAGCTTCGCGATGATCCGCGGTGGCCACATCGACCTCGCGATCCTCGGCGCGATGGAAGTGACCGACCAGGGCGACCTCGCGAACTGGATGGTGCCCGGCAAGATGGTGAAGGGCATGGGCGGGGCGATGGACCTCGTCGCCGGCGTGAAGCGCGTCGTCGTGCTGATGGAACACACGACGAAGACCGGCGAGCCCAAGATCCTGCCCCGGTGCACGCTGCCGCTGACCGGCGTCGGCGTGGTGTCGCGGATCATCACCGAGCTCGGCGTGCTCGACGTGACCGCGGAGGGGCTGGTGCTGGTCGAAACGGCGCCGGGGGTCGACGCCGACGAAGTGCGGGCGAAGACCGGCTGCCCGCTGCGCGTTTCCTGATCCACGGAACCGGGCGGCGCGTCGCTTCCGCGGCGCGCCGGCCGAGGCGATAATCCGCCGCGCGGCACGCTCCTGTGCCGCCCAGGGGACCGCATGCACACCGAACTCGTCGACCCGCCGGGCGTCCAGCCGCCCGCGCTCCCGCCGTTGCCGCCCGCCACGCCCGACCGGGCGCCGCCGCCGCCGGTACGCCACGGCGTCGAATTCCACGGCACCGCGCGCGAATTCTTCGGCATCTGGTTCGTGAACCTGGTGCTGTCGGTGCTGACGCTGGGCCTCTACTCCGCGTGGGCGAAGGTGCGCACCGAGCGCTATTTCTACGGCAACACGCGCATCGGCGGTTCGCCGTTCGAATACCTCGCCCAGCCGGTCCAGATCCTGAAAGGAAGGCTGGTCGCGTACGCGGTCGCGATCGTCCTCGGCCTGACGGCGCACTTCCAACTCTGGGCGGTCTACGTGCCGCTGATCCTCGGCCTGCTGTTGCTGCTGCCGTGGCTGATCCAGCTCACGCTGCGCTTCCGCGCGCGCTATTCGGCATGGCGCGGGCTGCGCTTCCGTTTCGTCGACGGCGTGTACGAAGCGTACGTGGCCTTCTTCTTCCGCCCCATGCTGCTGCCGTTCACGCTGTACCTGACGCTGCCGTGGGTGCGGATGAACCAGCACGACTACATCGTGTCCGGCCACCGGTTCGGCGGGCTGCGGTTCGGCTTCCGGGGCGATCTGGGGAGCTACTTCATCCCGTTCCTGATCGTGATGGGGCTCGGGTTCGCGGCCTACATCGCGATGATGGTGCTCGTTTTCGGTGGCATCGCCGCCGCGGCGGCGCTCGGGCTGCCCGTGGGTGGCGAGGACGGGCCGCCGTCCGGCGCAGCGCTCGCGCTGATGTTCGGTCCGGCGGCGATCGCCTACCTGGGCTTGATCGCGCTGCCGGTCTTCCTGCGCACGCGCTACGCGAACCTGATGTGGCGCTTCGCGGACCTCGGGCCGCACCGCTTCGAATCGACGCTGCGCGCGCGCGACGTGATCTGGATCTACGTCACCAACGGCCTCGCGATCGTCTTCAGCGTGGGGCTGGCGGTGCCGTGGGCGATGATCCGCCTGGCGCGGTATCGCGCGGCGCACTTCGCGGTGTGGGTGCAGGGCTCGCTCGACGACTTCACCGCCGAAGCCGAACGCGCCGAGAGCGCGACCAGCGCCGAGCTGCTCGACGCGCTCGACCTCGACGTGGGTCTCGGCCTCTGAGCGCGCTCGACGCCGTCTGGTACGACGGCCGCGGCAGCCGCGGCCGGGCGGCGCGGCTCGACTCGCCGGCGCCCGGTACGCTGCGGCTGGAATCCGAAGGCGAGGTGCTGGAATTCGCCGCGGCCGAGCTGCGGATCAGTCCCCGGCTGGGAACGATGGAGCGCATCGTCACGCTGCCGCGTCTGGGGCAACTGCAGGTGGCCGATTCGCCGCGGCTGGACGAATGGCTCGGCGGACGCGACCGCATCGAGGGCTGGGCGCATCGGCTGGAGAAACTGCGCGGGGCCGCGCTGGGCGCGGCGCTGGTGACGGTGGCCGGCGTCGTCGTGTTCTTCCAGTTCGGCCTGCCGTGGATGGCCGAACAGGTAGCCCCGCTGGTGCCGCGGGCGATGGAGCGCGCGGTCGGCGCGCAGGCGATGGATCTGCTGGACGCGGTGCACCTCGCGCCGAGCCGGCTGTCGACCGCGCGCCGCAAGGAGCTCGACCTGCGCTTCCGCGCCATGGTCGCGGGCCTGCCGCGCGAACACGACTACCAGCTCGCGTTTCGGCATGCGCCGTCGCTCGGGCCGAACGCCTTCGCGCTGCCGGACGGCCGTCTGGTGGTGACCGACCAGCTGGTGGAACTGGCGGCGAGCGACGACGAACTGCTGGCGGTGCTGGCGCATGAAGCGGGGCATCACGAGCATCGTCACGGGATGCGACAGGCGCTGGAAAGCTCGGCGGTCGTCGTGGTCGCCGGTTTCCTGTTCGGCGACCTGTCGGGCACCGCGTCGCTGTCGGTCTCGGTGCCGGTGCTGCTGCTCGAAAGCGGATTCTCGCGCGCGCACGAGCGCGAGGCCGATGTGTTCGCGTTCGACCTGCTCCGAGGCACCGGGCGCTCGCCCGCCGACTTCGCGGCGAAGGTCAACGAGTCTGGCGCCGCGCACGCCGTCG
>CAMPHE010000001.1 GCA_946885815.1 uncultured Arenimonas sp. | reverse complement strand
AGGACGAGATCGCGTCGATCGGCATGGTGGTCGGCGCCGGCTGGAACGGCGCGCGTGCGTTCACGACCACCTCCGGGCCCGGCGTGTCGCTGATGAACGAGTTCATCGGGCTGGCGTACTTCGCCGAGATCCCGGTCACGATCATCGACGTGCAGCGCGGCGGCCCGAGCACCGGCATGCCGACGCGCACGCAGCAGAGCGACGTGCTGGCCGCCGCCTACGCCTCGCACGGCGACACGAAGCATGTGCTGCTGTTCCCGGAAGACCCGGCCGAGTGCTTCGACTTCGCCGCCGCCGCGCTCGATCTCGCCGACCGGCTGCAGACGGTGGTGTTCGTCATGACCGACCTCGACATCGGCATGAACCAGCGCCTGTGCGCGCCGTTCGCGTGGGACCCGGCGCGCACCTACGACCGCGGCAAGGTGCTGTCGCGCGAGGACCTCGACGCCGGCCGCGAGCTCGCGCGCTACAAGGACGTCGACGGCGACGGCATCCCGTACCGCACGTACCCCGGCACGCACCCGGACAAGGGCGCGTACTTCACCCGCGGCACCTCGCGCGACCCGCACGCGCGCTATTCCGAGCGCGGTCCGGACTACGTCTACAACATGCAGCGCCTGCTGCGGAAATTCGACAGCGCGAAAGCTCTCGTCCCGCAGCCGATCGAGCACCGCACCCCGGCAGGAGCGGCTTCAGCCGCGACTCCGATGCAGGCGCGCCCGGCCCCGACGCCCTCCGGGGCGATCTACTACGGCTCCACCAGCCCGGCGATGGACGAGGCGGTGGCATTGCTCGAGGCCTCCGGCACGCCACTCGACACCCTCCGCGTCCGCGCCTTCCCGTTTCCCGATGCCGTGCGCGACTTCATCCTCGCGCACGAGCGCGTCTTCGTCGTCGAACAGAACCGCGACGCGCAGCTGCGCAGCCTGCTGGTGAACGAGTTCGATCTCGATCCGGCGCGGCTGGAACCGGTGCTGCATTACGACGGCACGCCCATCACCGCGCGCTTCATCGTCGAACAGATCCGGAGACGCCGCCCATGACCTGGATCGCCAAACCCGCCCTGCGCCACCCCACGCTCGCGTGCAACCGGGTCGGTTTCACCCGCCGCGACTACGAAGGCAAGGTCAGCACGCTCTGCGCGGGCTGCGGCCATGATTCGATCTCGGCGGCGATCATCCAGGCCTGCTGGGAACTCGACATCGAGCCGCATCGCGTCGCCAAGCTCTCCGGCATCGGCTGCAGTTCCAAGACGCCGGACTATTTCCTCGGCCAGTCGCACGGCTTCAACACGGTGCATGGCCGCATGCCGAGCGTGCTCACCGGCGCCAACCTCGCCAACCGTTCGCTGCTGTACCTCGGCGTGTCCGGCGACGGCGATTCGGCGTCGATCGGCATGGGCCAGTTCGTGCACGCGCTGCGCCGCGGCGTGAACATGACCTATATCGTCGAGAACAACGGCGTGTACGGGCTCACGAAGGGCCAGTTCAGCGCGACCGCCGACCAGGGCTCGACCTCCAAACGCGGCGTCGTCAACGCGCACACGCCGATCGACCTCGTCGCGCTCGCGCTGCAGCTCGGCGCGACGTACGTCGGGCGCGGCTTCTCCGGCGACAAGGCGCAGCTGGTGCCGCTGATCAAGGGCGCGATCGCGCACCGCGGCGCCGCGTTCCTCGACGTCATCAGTCCCTGCGTCGCGTTCAACAACCACGACGGCAGCACGAAGAGCTACGCGTACGTGCGCGAGCACAACGACGCGGTGAACCGGCTCGACGTGATCCCGCAGCGGGCGGAAATCGCCGTGGACTACGCGCCAGGCACCACCGTCGACGTGCAGCAGCACGACGGCACGTGGCTGCGGCTGCACAAGCTCGACCCCGCGCACGACGCGCGCGACCGCATCGCCGCGATGAACCACGTGCAGGCGCGCCAGGCGCTGGGCGAAGTGGTGACGGGACTGCTTTACGTGGACCCGGACGCGGGCGACCTGCACGCGCATCTGCACACCGTCGACACGCCGCTCAACGAACTCGGGGTGGACGAACTCTGTCCCGGCATCGACACGCTGGCGCGCGTCAACGCCGGCCTGCGCTAGCCGGAAACGTCCACCGAGCGGGAACCGCCGTCGATGTGCTGCTCCAGCCCCTTCATCCGCAGCACGATCGCGAGCACCTGCTCCCACGTCACGTCCTTCAGGTGCAGCGTCACGTTGCCCTGCACCGTGTCGGACACGACCAGGTTGAAGCCGCCCTCCTCGGCGAGCAGCTGCAGGGCCGAGCGCACCGGGATGTCGTTGAAATGCCAGTCCGTCTTCGCGACGCGCGACGCCGCGGCGTCCATTTCGATGGAGGCGAGCGCATGGGCCGGCACCGGCAGGACCGCCGCGCCGAACAGTGCCGCCAGGCTGGTGCCGACGACTCCCATGGTTCTTCCGACGCGACGGTTCGTGTTCATGGGCGCGAGCATGGGGCGCCGAGGATGACCGGCGGCTGATCCGTTCCGGTCCGTCGCCTCGACCGGGGGTCATCGATTCAGCAACATCGCGGGTGGCGTGAAGGGTCGAGCCCTGACGTTCGGCAGATGGTGGCCCCGCGTGACGGAGCTAGCCTCGGTGCATGTTCCGTCCGACCGTCCTGCTGTCGTGCCTCGCGCTGCTCGTCGCGTCGTCGCGCGCGGAGGCCGCGTCGGAACCCGTGCGCACCGATCACCTGCAGTCGCGCCTCGTCGCCGACGCCACGGCCGCGGTGCCTGGCCGCACGCTGACGCTCGGACTGCTGTTCGAGCACGATCCGCACTGGCATACGTACTGGCGCAACCCCGGCGATTCCGGGCTCGCGACCGACCTCGAACTCGTGCTGCCGGCAGGCGTCGTCGCCTCGCCGATCGCGTGGCCGCACCCGGAACGCTTCGAGCTCGCCGAAATCGTCAACTACGGTTTCGGCGGCCGCCGGCTGCTGCCGGTCGCGATCGCGATTCCGGCCGGTTACGCAGCGCCCACGCTTCCGGTGCAGGCGAAGGCGAGCTGGCTGGTCTGCGAGGAAGAATGCATCCCGGGCAAGGCGCAGTACGCACTGGAACTGCCGGTCGCGGCGACGGCCACCCCCGACGCCCGCTGGTCCGCCGATTTCTCCGCCGCCCGGGCCGACGCGCCGCGCCCCGCGGCGACGCCGCTCGTGCTCGCGCAGGACGGCGAGGACATCGTGCTGTCGCTGCCGGACCCGGAAGCGACGCCGGCGCGATGGACGTGGGTCCCGGAAACGCCGGACATCGTCGCCAACGCCGCCGGCCCGCGCTGGCAGCGTGTCGGCGCCGGCTGGGAGGCGCGCTGGCCGAAAAGCGGATATTTCACCGCGCTGCCGGCCGATGCCGCGTTCGTCGCGATCGACGAGGGCCTCGCCGGGACGTCGGCGTGGCGCTTCACCGCGACCGCCGCCGCCCCGGACGCCGGCGGCTTCGGCCGGGAATCGGTACTGGTGTTCGCGACGGGCATGTTGCTGCTCGTCGTCGCCATGGCGTTCGCCATCCGCGCGTCGCTCCGGCAGCGCGCTCTTTCCGCCCGCTCCGAGGAGACCGACCGATGAAAGCCCCGCTGCTCGCCGCCTGTCTGACGCTCGCCGCCGTGGCCGGTTGCGGCCCCGGCGTCGACATGACCGCCATCGCCGCCACCGCCGTCGCGAAAGTCGGCCAGCCCGCTCCCGCCTTCGAGCTCGTCGACGCGTCGGGCGCGAAGCGCTCGCTCGCGGAATTCGCCGGCAGGACCGTGGTGCTGGAATGGAACAACCCCGGCTGCCCGTTCGTGAAGAAGCACTACGCCGGCAACATGCAGGCGCAGCAGAAGGCCGCGACCGCGGCCGGCGTCGTCTGGCTCACGATCAACTCCGGCGCGCCCGGCAAGCAGGGCCATATGGACGGCGAGGACGCCGCGGAATTCGTCGCCGACAAGGGCGCCGCGCCGACCGCTTACCTGCTCGACCCGCAGGGCACCGCGGGCCGCGCGTACGGGGCGCTGACCACGCCGCATATGTACGTGATCGACCCGGCCGGCGTGCTGCGTTACGCGGGCGGCATCGACAGCCACCAGAGCGCCGATCCGGATGATGTCGCGGGCGCGACGCAGTACGTGCCGAAGGCGCTCGCCGAACTGGCGGCGGGGCAGCCGGTGAGCGAGCCGGTGACGCGGCCGTATGGCTGCGACGTGAAGTACGCCCGATGACCGTGTGACGCCGAAGCGGACGGTCAGCGGGCCGCCGCGTCCTCCAGCGTCGCCATGTCGATCACGAAGCGATAGCGCACGTCGCTTCGCTCCATACGCGCGAAGGCGTCGCCGATCTCGTCCATCCGGATCATCTCGCATTCCGGCAGCACGCCGTTCGCGGCGCAGAAATCGAGCAGCTCCTGCGTCTCGGGAATGCCGCCGATCAGCGAGCCGGCGATGCGGCGACGGCCGAGGATCAGCGGCACGGTGCTCACTTCCTCCAACGGCCCGACCTGGCCGACGATCGCGAGCGTGCCGTCGACGTCCAGCAGCGGCAGGTACGCGTCGAGGGCGTGCTTCACCGGCACGGTATCGACAATCAGGTCGAACGACGAGGCCGCCGTGGCCATCGCATCGGCGTCCGTGGAATCGAGCAGGCGGTGCGCGCCGAGCGCGCGCGCGTCGTCGGCCTTGCCGTGTCCGCGGCTGAGCACGGTCACGTCCGCACCCATCGCCACCGCGAGTTTCACCGCCATGTGGCCAAGCCCCCCGAGGCCGACGACGCCGACGCGCCGCCCGGGCCCGACGCCGAACTCCTTCAGCGGCGAATACGTCGTGATGCCGGCGCACAGCAGCGGGCCGGTGCGCGCCGGGTCGAGGCCGGCCGGCACGCGCAGGACGAACGCCTCGCGCACGACGATGTGCCGCGAATAGCCGCCGAGCGTGACTTCGCCGCTGACGGCGTCGACGCCGTTGTACGTGTCGGTGCGGCCGGCGCGGCAGTACTGTTCGCGGCCCGCGGCGCACTGGTCGCAGTGGCGACAGCTGTCGACCATGCAGCCGACGGCGACGGTGTCGCCGACGCGGTACTGCGTCACGGCGCCACCGGTGTCGATGACGCGGCCGACGATCTCGTGGCCCGGCACACACGGGTAGGCGGTCCAGCCCCAGTCGTTGCGAGCGAAGTGCAGATCGGTGTGGCAGACGCCGCAGTACGCGATCTCGATCGCGACGTCGTCGGGCCGCAGCGCGCGGCGGTCGAAGGCGTAGGGCGCAAGCGGAGTCGTGGGACTCCGGGCGGCGTAGCCGAGGGTCAACATCGCGGCGCTCCAGGGCGGGCAGCCCAGCGTACGCCGTTACTCGTCGCCGTGCCGCGCGAACTCGCTCGTGGTGCCGTCGTCGGCGACCAGCAGCACGGCGTAGCCGGGCGTCGCGCCCGACGGCACTTCCATGCCGGGCGAACCGATCGGCATGCCCGGTGCGGTCAGGCCGCGCGCGTCGGGTCGTTCGGCGAGCAGCCGCTTCACATCGTCGGCCGGCACGTGGCCTTCGACGAAATAGCCGTCGACCTGCGCGGTATGGCACGACGCCTTGCCGACGGGCACGCCGACGTCCTTGCGGACCGGTTCCAGGTCGTGGGTTTCCACGACCTCGACCGCGAAACCCGACGCCTCCATGTGTTTCACCCAGCCGGCGCAGCAGCCGCAGGTCGGGCTCTTGTGCACCAGCACGCGCGGCAGCGCCGCATCCACCGCCGCCGGCGACGCCGCCGGTCGTGCCGCCGGCGCCTCGCTCACGGCTTCGGTCGCCACCGCGGCGGTCGCGGGCGCACTGGCAGGCGCCGTCGCGGGCGCCGGTGCGTCCTCCGCACAGGCCACGAGCGCGAAAGCCAGCGGCGACATCGCCGCGACACGGATCAATATGTTCATCGACGTTCCCGGAAAGGATGCACGGCCGGAAGGATACTCCGGACGCGGGGCCGGGCCCGGAACCTTTCCATCAAGCCGCCGGTTCGTCGAAACGCAGGTTCTCGGTGCGGATCCAGCCGCGCTCGCTGTGGCGGTCCTCGCACCACCACGCGCCGTGCGCGGCGTCTTCCCACATCAGCCGCACCACGTCGCCGGGCGACACCGTCAGCTCGGCGCTGCAGTACTCCACCTTCGCGCGCGGGATGCCGCCGTTGAGGTCGAGGATGTCGAACGGCACCCAGCCGCCGCTGATCTGGCCGTCGTCCGCCCAGACCCAGCCCGGCCGCTCCGCGTGCTTGCGCATCACCTGCACGGCGTCGCCGGGATGCAGCGTCAGCGGGATCGCGTCCGGCGCCTCCTGGGCGCCGGTCACCGTGGCGTTGATGGCCTTGAGCGTGGACATGGTGAAAATCCCTTGCGCGGCGCCCCGCGCGTGCATCGCGAGCATACTCCGCGCACGCGCGAGCGTGAAACCGGGCACACTTCCCGCCGGCTCGCCACCCTTCACGCCATCGGAGTCCCGCATGTCGATTCGTTCGCTCGCCCTGTCGCTGCTCGTCCTCGCCACGTGGTCGCCGGCCGCCGCGGTCGCGGCGGGCCAGGCGATGGAGCGGTTCTATCCGGTGCGGGTGAGCGTGGGCGCCGACGGCGTGCCCACCGCGGCCGAACCGGTCGGCGAAGTGATGGCGGCGCTGCAGGCGCCGCTTCGCGCCGCCGCGCTCGCGTCGTCGTTCACACCGGCGACGAAGGCCGGCGTGGCCGTGCCGAGCCGAACCGCGGTACTGGTCGCGGTCTCCTACGAAAAGGCCGGTCGCGGCGTCGCCGCGCGCGTCACCCGTGTCATCGGCGGCACGATGCCCATCGCGCCGCCGCGCTATCCCACCGACGCGCTGCGCCGCGGCGCCAGCGCGCGCGTCTGGCTGCGCATCGCGTTCGACGCCGACGGCACCCGCGACGATGCGCGGACCGGCGTCGATCGTGTCGAAGGTACGCATCGGCGCGGCCGCTCGGGCGAGCCCGGCGTCGTGCCGTACGAGAAGGCGTTCCGCGACGCGGCGCTGTCGGCGCTGGCCGACTGGACGCATGCGCCGGAAGAAGTCGACGGGCAACCGGTGGCGATCGACGTGCGGGTGCCGATCACGTTCTGCGCGCGCGACTGCAGGTTGCCGCCGATCGATCCGGCCCCCTCGGTCACGCCGGTCGATCCGGGGATCCGGCTCGCGGCGCTGCGCGCGCCGTCCGGGCCCGGCACCGGCAGCTGAGCGCCGCGCGGTGACCACGACGCTGCGCCTGCTGGTGGCGATCGTGCTCGGCGTCGCGGTGGCGTTCGCCTGGCGGCTGTGGGTCGAGCGCGAGGCGCGCCTCGCCGGGCACGTGCCGGCCGACGCGATCGACGCGGCCGGTGAACCGGCGCCGGCGGAAACGCCGGTGCCCGCGAAGCTGCATCGCTGCATCGACGCCACCGGCGCCGCCAGCATCCAGTCACGGCCGTGCCCTGCCGGCAGTCGCACGGCGTGGGTGCGCGACGTCGTCGCCGAACCCGGCACCGGGCCGACGACGGTGATCGACACGACGACGCCGTCGACGGATGTGGAACACGAACGGCCCGGCGCGCAGCCGGTGTCGTTCGCGTGCGAGATGGCGCTCGCCAATCGCAAGGCGTATCGCGCCGGAGAGCTCGGCGCGGTCGACGACGACGGTCTCGCGCTGCACGAGGACACCGTCACCCGGGCCTGCGGCTGACGGTGCGGCGACCCGGGCTTCACCCGGTTCCCATCACGATCGACCGCTGGTACGAAGCGAGGAGCCCCGATGCCGCGTGAAGCCACGCTCGACCTCGGTGTGATCGGCAACGGCAGCTACGCCGCGCTGATCGACGACGAGGCGCGCGTCGTCTGGGGCTGCCTGCCCGCGTTCGACGGCGATCCCGCGTTCTGCGCGCTGCTGCAGCCGGTGCGCCACGACGGCGGCGATTTCGCGGTCGAACTGTGCGACCAGGTGGCGAGCGAGCAGCACTACCTCGCGAATACCGCGGTGCTCGTGACGGTGCTGCGCGACGCCCACGGCGGCGCGATCGAGATCACCGATTTCGCGCCGCGCTGGAAACAGTTCGGACGCATCTTCCATCCGGTGATGCTGCTGCGGCGCATCCGCCTGCTGGCGGGCTCGCCGATGCTGCGGCTGCGCCTGCGCCCGCTCGCCGACTGGGGCGCGCGCTTCCCGGAACGCACCGCCGGCAGCAACCACGCGCGCTTCCTGCTCGACGGCTGGACGCTGCGCGCGACCAGCGACGCGCCCCTGCCGCTGCTGCTCGACGGCCACCCGTTCGTGCTCGATCACGACCTGCACATCGTGCTCGGCCCGGACGAGCCGCTGCCGCACGACGTCGGCGCGTTCTACCGCGAGCAGCTCGACCAGACGGTGCGCTACTGGCGCGAATGGGTGCGGTTCCTCGCCGTGCCGGTCGACTGGCAGGACGCGGTGATCCGCGCCGCGATCACGCTCAAGCTGTGCCAGTACGAGGGCAGCGGCGGCATCGTCGCGGCGATGACCACGTCGATCCCCGAGCACGCCGATTCCGGGCGCAACTGGGACTACCGCTACTGCTGGCTGCGCGATTCGACGTTCGTCGTGCGCGCGCTGAACCGGCTGGGCGCGACGCGCAGCATGGAGGAATACATCCGCTACGTCGTCAACATCGCCGCGGGCCGCGACGTGCTGGCACCGCTGTACGGCATCCACTACGAGGCCGAGCTGCACGAGCGCACCGTCGACACACTGGCCGGATACCGCGGCATGGGGCCGGTGCGCGTCGGCAACGACGCATGGCGGCAGGTGCAGAACGACGCCTACGGCAGCGTGGTGCTGTCGGCGTCGCAGGCGTTCTTCGACCAGCGCCTGCAGCGGCGCGGCGACGCGACGCTGTACGAACGGCTGCGGCCGCTCGGCGAGACGGCCGCACGCGTCTGGAACGAACCCGATGCCGGCCTCTGGGAATATCGCGGCCGCGCGCGCGTGCACACCTATTCGAGCGTGATGTGCTGGGCCGCGTGCGACCGGCTGGCGCGCATCGCCGCGCATCTCGGGCTGCAGGCCGACGTGCCCGGCTGGCGCGATCGCGCCGACGCGATCCGGGGGGCGATCCTGGAACGCGCGTGGAGCGACCGGCGGCAGTCGTTCGTCGAATCGGCCGACGACGGCCGGCTCGACGCGAGCGCGCTGCTGTTCGCCGACATCGGCTTCGTGCGCGCCGACGACCCGCGCTTCGTCGCCACGGTGGACACGATCGGCAAGGCGCTGCGCCGCGGCTCGACGCTGCTGCGCTACGACGAGGCCGACGACTTCGGCACGCCGGCCACCGCGTTCAACGTCTGCACGTTCTGGTACGCCGACGCGCTGGCCGCGACCGGCCGGCCGGACGAGGCGCGCGAACTGTTCGAGCACATGCTCGCGCGTCGCAACCCGCTGGGCCTGCTGTCCGAGGACATCGACCCGGACACCGGCGAGGCGTGGGGCAATTTCCCGCAGACCTACTCGCTCGTCGGCCTGATCAATGCCGCCGTGCGCCTGAGCCGGCGGTGGGAAGACGTGGTCTGACGCGTCGATGCCCGTCTTCGCGCATCCGCTGCGTTCCCCGGGTGTATCGTCGATTCGCCGCCAGGGGGATGCCATGAAACCGGGATCGTTCGTCTTCGCCGCCTTCGCCACCGCCGTGGTCGCCGCCGGTTGTGCGGGATCGCCCACCGCCTACAACCCGCCGCCGCGCGTGGACGACGCGTCGCGGCTCGTGTCGTGCAAGCTGCCGCCGCAGATCCGCCGGCTCGGGCAGCACGCGACCTACCTCGCCGCCGGGCGGATCGTGCAGACGGTCGCCGCCGACTGCCGTGTCCGCGGCGGGCAGATTTCCGAACTGGCCGGGGCCGCGTCCGCCCTGCCGCCCGCCGAGGGCGACGGCTTGCGCGTGCTGGTCGGCGGCGACGGCCGCGCGGCCGCGTGCCCGGTGGCCGGCACCATCAACGGGCTGCGCGGCGGGAGCACGCTGAACGTCCGCACGGGCCCGGGCACGACGCATGAGCGCCTCGACGCGCTGCGCAACGGCCAGCGCGTGTACGTCTGCGACGGCACGCCGGACGAGCAGTGGCTCGGCGTCGTCTATCCCGGCCGTGCCGGGCAGGAGTGCGCGGTGTCGACGCCGCGCGACGTCGCCGGCGCGTATACCGGCCCGTGCCGGTCCGGCTGGGTCAACGCCGGCTGGGTGACGCGCGACGCCACGGACTGAGGGCGCCGCGGCGCGCGGTCTTCCGCTTGGCACGCCGCGCGTGCCGCGGCTACGCTGCGCCCATGACGACCTCCCGCCGGTTCCCGCTGCTCCTGCTGGCCGCCCTCGCGGCGCCGGCCATCGCCGCCCCGCAGGCGCCGGGCGCGCCCGCCGTCGTCCCCGGCGACGTGCGTTATTCCGTGCGGCTCGACGTCGGCGCCGACGGTCGCGTCGCGGCGGTCGACACGGCCGATGCCGTGCCCGACACGCTGCGCGGCATCGTGCACGCGGCCGCGTCGCGCGCGACGTTCGCGCCGGCGACGCGCGACGGGGCGCCGGTACCCGCGCGGGTCTGGGTCACGGCCCGCGTCGGGTTCGCGCCGGCCGGCGACAAGGTGCGCGCGCAGGTGGAGGCGATCACCGGCGGCGGCGGCGTGCAGGTGCATCCGGTGAAGGAGACGCCGATGAACACGCGGGCGCGCGGCTGGAGCGCCGACGTGTACGTGCGCGCCGATTTCGACGCCGACGGCCGGCTGATCACCCGGTCGTCGGATGTCGAACGGGTCGAGATGCGCCGCGACCCGGGTCTGCCACCGCTGCGGATCATGGAAAAGGCCCTGCGCTCGGTGTTCGACGAAGTCGTCGAGGACACGCTTTACGGGTGGCGCTGGGTGCCTGACGAGATCGACGGCCAGCGCATCGCCGGCACGTTCCGGATGCCGGTCGGCTTCCCGTCGGCGAGCGCCGTGCTGCGCGGCGAGGAGTTCGCGCCCGATGCGCCGGCGGCCGAGTTCACGCCGCGTCCGCCCGCCGGCCTGGCGGCGGCGAGACTGCAGCCGTGGGCGCCGCTCGCGGACTGAGCCGGTAGACTGCGCCCGCGCGGAATCGCCGCGCGAATTCCCGGGGTATCCATGAATTCCGTCATCGTCTGGCTGCTGGCCGGCACGGTCGCCGCCGTCACCGTCGCCGGCGGCGAGCAGTCGTTCGATCGATCCTATGGGGTCGAGGTCGGCGTCGACGCGACCGGCCGCGTCGTCGACGTCGTGACCCAGGACGACGCGCCCGAGGGACTGGCGCCGATGCTCGAGGATCTGGCGGGAAAACTGCGCTTCACCCCCGCGACGGCGAATGGCGCGCCGGTGCCGAGCCGCACGTCCGTGAACGTGCAGGTGCGGCATACGCCCCGGGGCAGCGCCCGGTTCGATGCGATTCCCGTCGCCGTCCGCGAAGGGGGCGGCTGGCAGCTGCGGCGCGACCCGCCGGCCTATCCGCACACCGCGTTGCGGCGCGGCTACGGGGCACGCGTCGTGCTGCTGGCGACATTCGACGAGGACGGCCGGCTCCTGAAGGACGCGACGGCGGTGGAACGCGTCGACGTGACGCGTCGCGAACGGCTGCTCGACGAGGAACGCGCGGCCGCGTTCCGCGACGTGTTCGCGGACGTGGTGCTCGCGCACAGCGAGGACTGGAAGATCACGCCGAACGAAGTGGACGGGCGGCGCTACGGCATGACCGTGCGCGTCCCGGTCGTGTTCTGCACGCGCCGGTTTCCGCGCGGCTGCGAGGACCTGTACCCGGCGCTCGACCTGCCGGACCGGTTCGCGCCGACCGACGAATCGATCGCGCTCGCCGAACTGCGGCCGGTCCGGCTGCAGGCGGGCGGGGCCGGCGACTGAGGGTCAGCTGGCTCCGGGCTGCGATACGTCGCCGGTCACGACCTTCTCCTTCGCCTCGTCCGCCGCCACTTCGGGAAGCGTCGGCCGCGCGCGGTCACGCTGCACTTCGGCGGCGATGCCGTCGAGCGTGGCGGCGTCGAGCAGACCGAGTCCGAGCGCGTGCTCGGCGATCGCGAGGCTGTCGGCGACGCGCAGCATCGGCACGTTCGTGCCCGCCACCTTCTCGATCCAGCCGTCGACGAACGCGTCGCGCGGATCCTCGGTGCCGGGATCGACGTCGCGGATGTAGATCGCGAGGATGCGCTCGCCGAATTCCCGCGCGGCCGCGGCGTAGAGCTCCGCGTCCGCCTGGCCGGAATCGCCGACCAGCACCCACCGCAGCCGCGGATGCCGCGCGATCAGTTCGCGCGCGCGGTCCAGCTTGTGCCCGTGGCCGGCGGTCTTGACGAACTTGCCCGGGTCCATGCCGATGTCGCGCAGGAACACCGGGCCGGGCGGGATCGCGTTGAGCTCCATGAAGTCGTCGAGCAGGTCGTACAGGTTCCATGGCGAACTCGACACGTAGAACACCGGGTTGCGACGCGTGCCGCCCGCGCCCGCCTGCAGCGCCCGGTAGAGCGTCGCGGCGCCGCGCAACGGCTTGCGCGTGCGCGCGTTGTGCAGGAACGTCAGCTGCGCGGCGGTCTTCCAGTCGAGGATGCTGCTGTGCAGGATGGTGTCGTCGATGTCGGAGATGACGCCGAAGTCGGCGCCGTCGCCGACCTGCAGCACCGGCTGCGGTGTCAGCAGCGTGCCGTCGGCGAGCGCCACGGACGCGTTCTCCCAGAGCGCGTCGCTCATCGGCGCGCCGGGCGTGTCGATGCGCGCGTGGTAGTAGCCCTCGGCGTCGGTGGTCGCGCGCACGCGCACGCCGCGGAAGGCGATCTCCAGCGCGACGCCCGGCACTTCGTCGCTCTCGAAGCGGCGATAGGTGTTGAGCAGGTTGTCCCACCAGCCGTCGTCTTCCTTCGGCCCGCCCATCGGCGCGGACGCCAGCACGCGGCCCGACAGTTCCGCGCCGCCGGCGTCGCCGTGGGCGCGATAGGCCGCGATGTGCTTCGGCGCATCGCCGCCGAACCGCGCCGCGTAGCGCCGGCGCGCGCTGTCGAGGTGCTCGTCGGCGTCGATGACGAATTCCTGCAGGTACTTCGTGACGTGCGCGGGCCAGCGGCGTCGCGACGGGGTCGGGGTCATGGCGTTCTCCTCGGCCGCAGCATTCCGCGCCCGCCGTGAAACGCAGCTGACGGTGTAGACACGGAGTGAAAACGCGGCGCGGCGGGGTGGGGCGAGATTACGTCGTTTCACCGGTTTACCGCTGACGCACGATGCACGTCGGTGAACGGCACGATCGCGCGAGCGCGGCAACAGGGGTTCCCGGCTGAACGACACGGCCACGCGGTGCGCGTGGCGCGAGCGCCGGGTGATGGCATGGCACTTGCAACCTTCTTCCGCAGCGGGCGCATCGTCGCCCGCGGCTTCGCATCCCATCAGGAGAACGAATCATGGCCAATCGGAAGAACGAGACCAACAACACCAACCGCCAGACCCAGGGCGGCAACAAGCAGTCGCAGGGCGGGAACCAGCAGTCGCAGGGCGGCAACCAGCAGCAGGGTGGCAACCAGCAGCAGCAGGGCGGCAACCAGCAGCAGGGTGGCAACCAGCAGCAGCAGCAGCGCGGCAACCAGCAGTCGGCGAACCAGGGCTCCCGCGGCTCGATGACGCAGGGTCCGGCGTGCGACGCCAACGGCAACCCGATCCCGCAAGGCAACCAGCAGTCGCAGGGCGGCAACCAGCAGTCGGGCCGCGGTGCGATGCAGGGCAGCAACAGCGAGATGTCGCAGCGCGGCAGCGGCCGCGGCAGTGCGCTCGACCGCGATCTCGAGGAAGACCGCGAGTAAGCACGGCGCGCACGCAAGCACCGCGAAGATGGTGTGAAAAATGCGGCCTCCGGAGGCGATGCGCTCGCCTGCGGAGGCCGCTCACGCGATCCCTCCCCATGCGTGCGGGGCCGGCCCCGCGTTAGGATGCGGACGATGAAATCGCTTGTCCGCCGCCCGACCCGTGCCGAGTTCGCCGAACTCGCCGAAGCCCGCGCGCTGCTCGAATCCCCCGGCCTCGCCGTGCAGATGGCGAACCTCCTCGGCGCGCCCATCGAATACATCCTGTTGCGGCAATTGCCGCGCGGTGCGTCGCGGCTCGTCGATCGCGCCGCACGCCGCGCGGTGGAGTCGGCGTTCTCCGCCGCCGTGCGCACGTTCGCCGACGACGTGCCGCGTCGGCCGTCGCTGCGGCTGCACAAGGTCGCGGTCGCCGGCACCGGTGCGTTCGGCGGCTTCTTCGGGCTCCCGGGCCTGGTGGTGGAACTGCCGCTGACGACGACCGCGATGCTGCGCTCGATCGCCGACATCGCGCGCAGCGAGGGCGAATCGCCGTCGCGCCCCGACACGCGCATGGCCTGCCTCGAGGTGCTCGCGCTGGGCGGCGCGACGCGCCGCGACGACGGCGCCGAATCCGGTTACTTCGCGACGCGCGCCGCGCTCGCGCAGCAGATCAGCGCCGCGGCGCGCCATCTCGCCGGCGGCGCGGCCGCCGCCGGCGCGCCGGCGCTGGTGCGCGCGATCAACGGGATCGCCTCGCGCTTCTCGGTGCCGGTGTCGCAGAAGGCGATAGCGCAGGCCGCGCCGCTGATCGGCGCCGCCAGTGGCGCCGCGTTGAACCTCGTGTTCATCGATCATTTCCAGCGCGTCGCGCGCGGGCATTTCATCGTCCGCCGGCTGGAACGCATCCACGGGCCCGCGGCGATCCGCGAGGCCTACCATGCGTCCGGGGGGAATGCATGAATTCGACGGCCGACCGCGACGAACTGTTCCGGCTGCTGGTGAACCGCGTGCGCGACTACGCGATCTTCGCGCTCGATCCGCAGGGCATCATCATCAGCTGGAACGAAGGCGCCGAACGCATCAAGGGCTACCGCGCCGACGAGATCATCGGCCACCATTTCTCGCGCTTCTACCCGGAGGAAGCCAACCGCACCGGCTGGCCGATGACGGAACTGCGCCTCGCCGCCGCCGAGGGCCGCTTCGAGGACGAAGGCTGGCGCGTGCGCAAGGACGGCTCGCGGTTCTGGGCGAACGTGGTGATCACCGCGTTGCACGACGAGAAGAGTGGCGAGCTGCGCGGGTTCGCGAAGATCACGCGCGACATGACCGAGCGGCGCCGGCTGGAAACGCTGGAATCCGACAACCGGCAGATGACGCAGTTCGTGGCGATGCTCGCGCACGAGCTGCGCAATCCGCTCGCGCCGATCCTGATGGCCGCCACCGCCGCCCGCCTGCAGCCGCACGACCACGACAAGACGGCGTGGGCGCTGGGCATCGTCGAGCGCCAGGCGCAGCACCTCAGCCGCCTCGTCGACGACCTGCTCGACGTCAGCCGCATCCATCGCGGCGACGTGCGCCTCGAGCCGCGACGGATGCGCCTGCGCGACGCGGTCGAGCGCGCGGTCGAGGCCACGCAGGGCGCGCTGCAGCAGAAGAACCAGGAATTCTCGCTGGAGCTGCGCGGCGACCCGGTGGTCCGCGGCGACGTCGTGCGGCTCACGCAGGTACTGAGCAATCTGCTCGGCAACGCCAGCAAGTACACGCCGCCGGGCGGGCGCATCGCGATGGTGCTCGACGGCGACGCGGAACTGGCGAGGGTGGTGGTCACCGACGACGGCGCCGGCATCGACCCGCAGGTGATGCCGTTCGTCTTCGACCTGTTCACGCAGGACCGGCAGACGATTGACCGGTCGGCCGGCGGGCTCGGCCTCGGGCTGCCGATCGCGCGGCGCATCGCCGAACTGCATGGCGGGCGGCTGACCGGACACAGCGCCGGCCCGGGCTGCGGCAGTCGCTTCGAGCTGACGCTGCCGGCGGTCGACGTGGCCGGCACCGACGACCGCATGACGGTCCTGGTCGTCGACGACAACGTCGACGCCGCGCAGATCCTGCGCGAGGTCGTGGAAATGGCCGGGCACCGCGCGGTGATGGCCTACGACGGCGAGGTCGCGCTGCAGCTGGCGCGGAGCGAGCGGCCCGACGTGGCCCTGCTCGATCTCGGCCTGCCCGGCATGAACGGGTTCGACCTCGCGCGCGCGATCCGCGGCGAGCGCGGGCTCGAAGGCGCGACGCTGGTGGCGATTTCCGGCTACGCGACGGCGGAGGACCGGGCGCGATCGGCCGAGGCGGGCTTCGACGTGCATCTCGCCAAGCCCCTCGGCGTCGAAGCGCTGTTCAGCGCGGTGCCGTCGCTGAAGCCGGCGACGCCGGGGTGAGGCGGCGGGCCGGGCGTCAGGCCCGGTCCTGGATCTCTTCGACGCCGGCGCGGTTCGCGCAGTGCGCGCAGCAGAAGAACCGGCCGTCCGATTCGCTGCCGTGGCCGATGATCCGGCAGCCGCAACGCGAACACGTCGGCGCCATGGCGTGGATCGCGCATTCGAAGGAATCGAACGTGGCGCTCCGCCCGTCGCGGGTGATCGTGAACGACTTGTCGTAGGTATTGCCGCAGACGTCGCAGGTGCCCATGGGCGTTCTCCGGGTGCGCCCGCCGCGCGCGGGCACCGCCCAGCGTGCGTGCCCGCCGGTGAGCGCCACGTGTCGCGGCGCGGCGCTCACGGACCGGCGACGGCGGCGGCGGCATCGTGCCGTTCCGACCGCGAGCACCAGGAGGCGACCATGACCGCGCATCTTCCCTTGCACGAGCAGGTGATCGCGATCACCGGCGCCTCCAGCGGCATCGGCCTGTGCACCGCGCTGATGGCGGCCGAGCGCGGCGCGCGCGTCGTGATGATCGCGCGCAGCGACGCCACGCTCGCCGACGCCGTCGACCAGATCGTGAAGCGCGGCGGCGCCGCGATCGCCGTGCATGCCGACGTGTCGAAGCGCTCGCAGGTCGACGAGGCGGTGGCCCAGGCGCTGGGCGCCTACGGTCGCATCGACACGTGGGTCAACAATGCCGGCGTCGGCATCTACGGCCGGCTCGAGGACATCGGCGAGGACGACGCGCGCCGGATGTTCGACGTCAACTTCTGGGGCGTGGTGAACGGCTCGCTGGCGGTGCTGCCGCATCTGCGCGAAAGCCGCGGCGTGCTGGTGAACGTCGGCAGCGAGGTCTCCGAGGCGGTGGTGCCGCTGCAGGGCATGTACACCGCGTCCAAGCACGCGGTGAAGGGTTTCACCGACACGCTGCGCATCGAACTGGAGCTGCTCGACGCGGCGCCGGTGTCGGTGGTGCTGATCCAGCCGACCGCGGTGCACACGCCCTACCCCGAACACGCGCGCAACTACATGGACCGCGAACCGAAGCTGCCGTTCGACGGCATCCCGCCCGACCAGGTCGCCGAGGCGATCCTGAAGGCGGCCGAGCAGGGCGGCCGCGACGTCAAGGTCGGGCTGACCGCGTCGCTCAACGTCGCGCTGACGCAGGTGCTGCCGTCGGTCGCCGACCGGCTGGCGGCGATGCAGGCCGACGCGCAGCAGCGCGACGCGCCCCCGCGCCGGCCCGAAGGCACGCTGTGGCAGGCGGGCGAGGACGGACGCGTGTCGGGGCGCGCGCACTGAAGCACATGGCGAAGGCGCCGGCAGGCGGCGAAGACAGCTCGCGACGCGAACCCGCGTCCGCGCCGCCGGCCGTGTTCGCGCGGCTGTACGGCGGCAGCGGGGCGCCGCCCGCGCTGGGCGTCGACGATCTCGCCGGACTGGCGCTCGGCGACGACCAGATGCTGTGGGTCGACGTGCAGGGCGACGACGAAGCGCTGTTCGAACAGGTCCGCGAGGCGCTTTCGTTGCCGCGACCCGAGTTTCCCGGCAAGTCGCAGCCGGCACTGATGGACCTGGGCGAGTGCTTCGCGGTGCGCGTGGTGGCGGTGCATCCGGCGAACGGCCACGGCTTCGATGGCGACGTGCTCGACCTCCACGGGGCCCGGAACCGACTCGTCACCCGGCATCGAACGGCGTTGCCGTTCCTCGACGCGCTGCGCGACGGGCAGCCGCCGCGCGCCGGCCTCGGCGTGCTGAGCGCCGAGAGTTTCGCCGCCGTCGTGCTCGACGGGCACCTGACGACCTACTTCGACGCGGTGTCCGGGTTCGAGGCGGCGGTGGAGCGGCTGGAGCTGGAGATCTTCGACGACCGCCACCTCGGCAGCCTGCCGGAACTGCGCACGCTGCGGCGCGGCGCCTCGCGGCTCCGGCGCATGCTGTCGCCGCACCGTGCCGTCTACGGCCTGCTGTCGCGGCCGGATTTCCGCCCGGGCGAAGGCCGCGACGCCGCGCGGCACTTCGGCGCGCTCGACGGCCGCTTCGAACGCGCGATGGACATGGTGGAGAACTGCCGCGACCTGGTGATGGGCAGCTTCGACCTGTTCAGCAACCAGACCGCGCTGCGCACGAACGCGTCGATGAGCGTGCTGACGTTCGCGACGGTGGTGCTCGGCATCCTGGCCGTCGTCGCCGGCATGCTCGGCATGAACTTCAAGGCGGGCTTTTTCGATGCGACGAGCGGTTTCTGGTACGCGACCGGCGCGCTCGTGATGATCGGCCTGGCCGCGCTGCTCCTCGGCCGCTGGCGGAAGTGGTTCTGACCGGGCGGGTCAGTGGCCGGTGTCGGTGTGGCGGGCGGTGAGGGGCTTGGACTGGGTCGAGTCCTTTTCCCGCAGCCAGATCGACAGCAGGGCCAGCGCGATGACCGCGAGGAATTCGCTCTGCCAGTTCTGGAACGACTCGAACCAGAACTGCGGCTCGCCGGCGTACTGCGCCATCGGTGTCACCGCTTCGCCGTGCCGGGCCTGGACCTCGGCATGGTGGCGCCAGCTCGCGACGAAATGCGCCACGCCACTCACCGCGAACAGCAGCAGCAGTGCCGCCGACAGCGAATGCGCATAGAGCGATTTCCAGAGCCCGCCGGCGCGTACCGGCCACGGCTGCTCGGCCTTCGGCACCTCCGGGTCCGGCGTTTCCTCTTCCGGATCCATCTTCCGCGACTCGGCGGAGCCGCGCTGCCGCAGCCACACGGTGAACAGCACCAGCAGGCCCATCTGCAGGAATTCGCTTTCCCAGTTCTCGAACAGCGTCGACTGGAACGAGCCGCTGCCGAGGTATTCGCCGACGGTTTCCGGCGGCAGGCCATGCGATGCGCGTTCGACGTTCTCTTGGGCGGCGCCGGTCAGCGCGTGGCCGACCAGCGACAGCACCATCAGCACCGCGAACGCGAGCGTGAGCGAGTTGCGCTGCATGAAGCCCTGCGGGCGGCCGGCGCTGCTGCGGCCGCCGGACGGTGCCGGCGGCGCCTTTTCCGGTGCGGGGCGCACCGGTTTCCGGGTCTTCTTCGACGTCGCCATGGCGGCCTCCGGGGGGTCGCCACGTTGTGACCCCTCGGGCGTCGACCCGCCGTGACGCGCCGGCTCAGTGCGAACCGTTTTCCGGCGACGGCAACAGTTTCGTGTTCGCGGTGGCCGGGTCGGCGGCCGGGGGCGCCGGCTCGGCGATCAGGTCTTCGGCCGACATCTCGGCGCGCGCGCGCGCGACCTGCTCGCGCACGGCCTTGCCTTCGCTGTCGGGCGCGGCCACCGGCGCCGCGGTCGGCTTCGGCTTGCGCGGCGGCGGGGGCGGCTCGATGTTCGCCACCGACAGCGTGGGCCGCGCGAACGAGAGACCGGCGCAGGCGAGGGCCTGGCGCACGCGCCGGATCGCTTCGCTGCGCACCCAGCCATGATTGCTCGCGCGCTGGTCGACCCAGCCGAAATACTGCAGCTGCAGCCAGTCCTGGTCGGCGTCGAGCAGCTGCGCGGTCGGCGCCGGCGTGCCGATGACGCCGGGCACCGCGCACAGCGCCGCCAGTCCCGCCTTCAGTGCGAGGTCGGCATCGGTGTCGGGGGCGAGCCGCATCGTGAACCAGAAGCGGCGATGCGGATTGCGCGTGTGGTTGAGGATGACGCTCTTGAACACGGTCGCGTTCGGCAGCCGCAGGTGGTTGCCGTCGGGCGTCATCAGCAGCGTGGAGCGTGAATCGAGGCCGACGACGATGCCCTCCTGCCCGGCGACGACGACGCTGTCGTCCGGGAAGAACGGCCGCCGCAGGCTGAGCAGCAGGCTGGCGATGTAGTTCTCGGCGAGGTCGCGGAACGCGAAGCCGAGCGTGATGCCGAGGATGCCGGCGGAGCCGGCGATCGCGCCCGCCAGCGCCAGCGCGTCGAGCAGCTGCAGCGCCACGAGCAGGCCGATCAGCGTCGTCACCAGCACGACCGCCTGCCCGGCGATGGCCGCGAGGAACGGATTGCGCGCGCCCATGCGCCGCGTGAAGGGCTTGCTGCGCGCGATGCGGCGTCCGAGCCACCACGCGACCCACACCACCACCACGGCGATCACCAGCAGCGGCGCCGCCGAAAGGAGCCGCTTGAGCCGGGTCAGCCCTTCGCTGCGCCAGCCGGCGAGTCGCTGCGAGAGTTCGTAGGAGGTCTGCGTCCGGTCGACGACGTCGGCGACCCCGGCGGTCGACGCCGCGATCTTCGCCGCCAGTTCGCCGTCGGCCTCGGTGGCGACCTCGCCGTCCAGCACCACGAGCCCGCCGACCTGGCGCACGCGTACGTCGGCGAGCGCGGGAAACGCGGCGAACGCCTCGGCGATGGCGATCTCGGGCGCGACCGGTTCCGGTGCCGGCGCCGGCGGCTCCGCGTCGACGCCGACTTCGGTATCGGGTGCCGGTCCGGCGCCCTCGTCCACCGCGACCGGGGGCGCCGCCGCCGCGAGCGCGTCGCCCGGCACGGCCACGAGCGCGCCGACGGCGCCGAGCCCGAGCATCGCGAACGCGGCGACCGGGAACAGCAGCGCGCGCAGCCGTCGCAGGGCCGCCCACGCGACGCAGACGATCACCGCCGTTTCTCCACCATGCGCCGCAGCCACGCCCCGGTCGCCGCGACGTCGGGCAAGGCATGGCGCGCGACCGTGGCGTCGCGCGCGCCGACCAGCACGCCGAAACCGCCATGCCGCGCGGCGGCGGCGAACGCGTCCTCGTCGGTCACGTCGTCGCCGACCGCGACCGGCACGCGGCCGCGGAACCGGGGTTCGCGCAGCAGCCGCTCGAGCACGTGACCTTTCGACGTGCCGGCCGGCCCGACTTCGACCACCGCGTGGCCGGCGATCGTGCGCAGCGAGGGCTCGGCCGCGATCGCGTCGGTCGCCGCCTGCCGGAGCGCCGGGCCGGCGTCGGGGCAGGCGCGGTAGTGCACGGCGAATCCGGCCGGCTTGTCCTCGATCCATGCGCCCTCGACCGCACCGGCGACCGGCGTCATCGCGATCCGCGCGGCGGCGAGCGCCGGCCGGTCCACCGTGGCGGCGATGCCGTCCTCCGCTTCGGCCCCGTGGCAACCGACCATCACCACGCCGTCGACGTCGGGCAGCAGACGCCGCAGCTGTGCCAGCGGTCGCCCGCTCAGCACCGCCACCGCGCCGTCGAGCGCGCCCGCCAGCGCCCGCATCGCGTCGCGCGTCGCGTCGGGCACGTGCACGTCGTCCGGATGCGGGCAGAGCGGCGCGAGCGTGCCGTCGAGGTCGAGGAACAGCGCCCAGTCGGCGCGCCCGTCGGGCGGCGGCGCGAGGCTCACGACGCGGCGGTGACGACGCGGGGGGCGGGCGCTCCCGGTGCCGGCACGGAGAGCGCGTCGCCGCAATCGCCGAGCGCGGCGAGGAAATCGCCCCGCCAGACGTCGAGCGACTGTTCGACCACGCCGCGATGCAGCTCCTGCCAGCGCTCGCGGCGCTCGGCCAGCGGCATCGACAGCGCTCGCGCCAGCGCGTCGGCCATCGCGCCTTCGTCGAACGGGTTGACCTGCAGCGCCGCGGTCATCTGCTCCGCCGCGCCGGCGAATTCCGACAGCACCAGCACGCCCGGGTCCTCCGCGCGCTGCGCCGCGACGTATTCCTTCGCGACCAGGTTCATGCCGTCGCGCAGCGGCGTCACCAGTCCGACCGCCGATTCGCGCAGGAACGAGGCGATCACCGCGTGCTTGTGGCTGCGCGCGACATAGCGCAGCGGCATCCAGTCGACCGCGCCATGGCGCGAATTCACTTCGCCGGCGATGCCGTCGAGGCGTTTCTTCAGCGTGCGGTACGCCGGCACCGCGGCCCGGCTCACCGGCGCCAGCTGCACGAAGCTGACCTGGCGCGACAGCTCCGGGTACCGGTCGAACATTTTCCCGTACGCATTGAAGCGGGCCGGCAACCCCTTGGAATAGTCGAGCCGGTCGACGCTGATGACGAGCTTGCGGCCGGTCATGCTCTCGCGCAGGCGCCGCACCGGTGCCGCGTCGCGCTGCGCGTCGGCTTCGGCCGCGACCACCGCCGCGTCGATGCCGATCGGGAACGCGCGCACGCGCGCCGACACGTCCTCGCCGGGCAGCATCGCGAGGTAGTCGCGCAGGTGCCGCGCGTCGCGCTGCGACTGCACGCCGATCACGTCGGCGTGCCGCAGCGCGCCGAACACCGATTCGTGGCGCGGCAACGACCGCGCGAGGTCGGGCGCCGGGAACGGCGTGTGCAGGAAGAAGCCGATGCGCTGGCGCACCCCGCGTTCGCGCAGCAGCGCGGCCAGCGGGAACAGGTGGTAATCGTGGATCCAGATGCGGCTTCGCGGCTGCAGCGCGGCGACGATCCGGTCGGCGAACAGGCCGTTGGCGGCGAAATACGCGTCGCGGTCGCCGTCGCCGTACTCCATCAGGTCGAGCCGCGAATGCATCAGCGGCCACAGCACGCGATTGGAGAAGCCGACGTAGTACCCGTCGTAGGTGCGCCGGTCGAGGTCGACCGCGTCGTACTCGACCGGCCCGATGCGGCGATGGAAGCCTTCGCTGCCGATCTGGCCGCTCCAGCCGATCCACGTGCCGCCGGAGGCGCCGAGCGCGCCGCCGAGCGCGCCGGCGAGGCCGCCGATCTGCACCTGGTCGGGAAGCGACAGCCGGTTGGAAACGACCAGCAGCGGGTCGGTGGCGTCGCTCACGTCATCGCCGACGGTTCTTCGAACGGCAGCAGTTCCGCGCCCGTGGCCAGCACCGCCGTGTCGACGAGCGACAGGGACTCGTCGGCGATGTCGACGACGACCAGGATGCGGCCGGCGGCGATCTCGTCCTCGAATCGGCGGCGCACGGGGTCGGGCAGCGCCGAACCCATCAGCGCCGACGACCACGTGCCGGCGACCGCGCCGACCGCCGCGAGCGCGGCCGCGCCGGCGAGCGTGACGCCCAGCGGCGGAATGGCCGCCGCGATCAGACCGGCGACGAGGCCCACCGTGCCGCCGCCGACGGTGCCCTTCAGCGCCGCCGGCACGAAATCGGTGCTCGCGCTGCGGCGATCCTCGGGGATGACTTCCATCTCGATGTCGTTGCGCGCGACCAGCGCGATGTCTTCGTCGGTGGCGCCGGCGCGGCGGGCGGCGGTGACCGCGGCGCGGGCCTGCGACAGATCGTCGGTGAGGTAGACATGCTTTCGCTTCATGGCGGCGTCCTTCGGCGGGGCGGTGTTCATTGTCGCGGTCGTGGCGTGAAGTCCTCGTCGCCTGTACGGGCATTCCCTACGCCGGAATTCATCCGGCGACGGCATCTTCGTCACGGCGGCTTGGCCTTCACCGTGCACGAATAGCGCCACGCCACGCCCGCTCCGGAGACCGCGATGAAGTTCGACCAACGGCCGTTCCGCCTCACGGTTCCCCGCGATGCCGCCGCACCGACGCTGGACGCGGACGTCGAGCGCATCTTCGCCGCCGAATCCGGCTTCGTCGAAAGCTGCCTGCCGTTCGACGGCATGACCACCGTGCCCGAATCGTACGACCGGTTCGCGCGCACGCATTTCCGCCGCCTGCGCGTGCGCGCGCTGAGCTGGCCCGACGTGTGCCCCGCCTACGCGCTCGCATGGCTCACGCATGCCGCGTACGGGCCCGACCTCGACGAGACCAGCGAATGGGAACTGCGCCTGCAGTGGCAGGACCTGCACGGCCTGTCGAACCTGCACTGGCAGGAAGTGCGCGGCATCCTGCACGACGCGTGGGCGTGGCTCACGTCGCGCGAGCGTGCGCAGGACCTCGCCGGGGCCGCCTGATGGACGCCGCGCGAAGTCTCGACACGCACCTGGACGTCGCGCTCGACGGTCTGCTCTCGCTCGCGGCGCTCGCCGCCTCCGCCGGTCGTCCCGAGCTGGCGCTCGCCGCCAGCGCCGCGCTCGATCCGCTCATCGCCTTCCTCGATGCCGGTGCCGACGACGCGCCGGTCGACGACCCGTCCCCCGACCTTGCCGGAGACCGCCCGCATGCCCAGCACTAAACCCGAGACCGATACGGCGAATCCGGAACGCGCGCTCGACCGTGCGCTGAAGGACACCTTCCCGGCGAGCGATCCGCCCGCGGCGACGAGTTTCACGCCGCCGGTGAGCGGCAACACCGCGCCGGACGAGGAAGACACCGTCGCCGCCTGGCTGGTGATCTCGCGCGGCTGCGCCGACAAGCCGCTGGAGCAGTGGCGCAGCTGCGGCCAGAGCCGCTGGGTGAGCCAGAACGTGCCGGCGCTGTTCGCGTCGCTCACGCCCGCCGCGGCGCTGCTGGAAGCGCTGGTCAACCAGGACCTGGCCGAAGCCTCCGACGCGTGGGGCCTCGTGTGCCTGCGTCTCCCGGCCGAAGCCATGTCGCGCCTCGACACGCCGCCCGATTCGTGGCGCGAGCGTCCCTATCGCGCGGAAGTGCGGCGCTGCGGCGACCGCTGGGCGCTGGAGCAGCAGTCGCTCGCGCTGCGCGTTCCGAGCGCGCTGTGCCCGGGCGAATACAACGTGCTGCTCAACACGCTGCACCCGCAGTTTTCCGGGATCGAGCGGGGCGACGTGGAGCCGCTGGAGATCGATTCGCGCCTGCGCCGTGGCTGACGCGACCGGATAGGTGATTCCCGCCGGACCCCAGGAGACCGGGCCCGCCGGGAACCGGTCGCTCCGGCCGACGCGGGATCTGAGCGGGGATCCCGCGCCGGCCGGACGACACCCGGCGGAGCCGGGGTGCTATTCGAAGCCGAGACTGTCGCGCAGCGCGGCCACCGCTTCGGCATGGTCGCGCAGCGTCGTCAGCGCCGTCGCCGCCGCCGAGCGCACGGCGGTGTCGAGCGCCGGACTGGTGCTCGCACGCTCGAACTTGTCGATCGTCCGGCGATGGTCGCGCTCCTGCAGCGCGAGCCACGCCGCGTCGAAGGCTTCACCTTCCAGCGTCCGCAGGCGCGCCATCTCCGGTGGCTCCGGCGTGCCGCGCGGTTCCACCACGGCGTCGGCCTGCCGCAGCTTCCGCAGGCGGTCGTTCAGGCGCCGGTGATCGGCCTCGATGCGTTCGGCCAGCGCCTTGACGCCGGCGTCGTCGGATCGATCCCGCGCCAGCGAGGCCGAGGCGACTTCCCTCTCGCCCGACGCCAGCGCGTCGGCGATGAAGACCGCCTCCGGCGTGTCCAGCCGCCCCTGCGGCGGCACCGCCGGGTCGGGCAGCGTCACCGGCAGGTCGCCGTCGGTGGGCGGCACGACGACGGTGGGCGTCGCCGGGTCCTGCGCCAGCACGTCGGTGACGACGGTCTCGATGTCTTCGGCATCGGCGGCGGTATCGGTGTCCTGCGCCACCACCGGCAGCGCGGCGAACGAGGCGATCGTGACCACGGTCCATGCGAGCTTCATCTCACGCCTCCCGCGGCGTGTCGCCGCTTTCGCCGAGGCGCACGACGCGCAGTTCGTTCACCACGTCGACGACGCCGCGCGCATCGGCCGCCACTTCTTCGGCATGCCAGCGCGCTTCGCGGCTGTCGACGGTGCCGGTGAGCGTGACCACGCCGTCCGCGCACGCCACCTCGATGCCGCCGGCGTCGAGCAGGTCGTCGTCCGACAGCTGCTCGCACACGTTCTCCAGCACGCGTCCGTCGCTGCGCCGGTAATCCTTCGGGCCGCGACCGCGCTGGCTCGCCGCGCGCGGCGTCGCCGAGCCGCCGGCGTCGCCCTGGCCGAAGCCGCGATAGCCGTTGGCGCGCGTGCCGCGCCCGTCGTAGTTGTGGCCGCCGTAAGTCTGGCCGCGGCCGCGCGCGTCGCCGACGTCGCCGTATTCGACGGCGCCCGAATGCTGCAGGCCGAGGTCGTCGCGGTAGGGATCCATCGGGAAATCGCCGGGACGCTCGTACAGCGAGGACGCGGCAGCCGTGCCGGCGTCGTCGTCGATACCGCCGATCACCGGCCGCGAGAAGGTCTGGCCGCCGAAATCCGGGTCGCCGTAACCGCGATCGCCGTAGCCCTGGCCGCTGTAGCCCTGGCTGCCGTAGTCCTGGTCGCTGAAACCGCCGAACTCGAGTTCGCCGCGGTAGTCGCCGCCGCCGCCGTAATTCTCCTGGTCGAACGACACCGCACCTTCGCGGTCGTAACGCTGCTGCCGGCGACCTCGTACGAGGCCGCGCTCTTCGCTCTTCATGTCCGCTCTCCTGGGGTTGACCGGAAAAACGATGCAATCGGCGTGCCACGGCGCGTCACCTGCACGTCGCGCGGTATCCGTTTCCTTCCGCGCCCGCGACCGCGCCGCGATCACGGGCCGCACACGCCACGCGCACCGCCGCGATGCTGCGATGGCCTCCGGCGACGACACGGAGCGCGCGATGAAGAAGACGAAGGCGACGAAACAGCGGCCGGCGCAGGAACAGGCGCGGCAGCCGGGGCGACAGGACGAGATGCGGCCGGAGCCGGTGACGATCCGCGCCGGCTACCGCGGCGGCGGGCGGCTGGACGGGCGCCGCGCGTTCATCACCGGCGGCGACAGCGGCATCGGCCGCGCGGTGGCCGTGCATTTCGCGCGCGAGGGCGCCGATGTCGCGATCGCCTACCTCGAGGAAGACGACGACGCGCGCGAGACGCGCCGGCTCGTCGAGGAAGAAGGGCGCCGCTGCGTGCTGCTGGCCGGCGACCTGTCGCAGGACGGGGCGTGCGCCCGGGCGGTGAAACGCGTGGTGAAGGAACTCGGCGGCCTGGACGTGCTGGTGAACAACATCGCCGAACAGCACGCGGTGCAGGACCCGGAGAAACTGAAGCCGGGGCAGATCGAGCAGACCTTCCGCACCAACGTGTTCACCTATTACGAAACGCTGGTGGCGGCGCTGCCGCATCTGGAGCACGGCGCGGCGGTGATCAACACCGGCTCGATCACCGGTGCGCGCGGCCACGAGACGCTGCTCGACTACGCCGGCACCAAGGGCGCGATCGCGGCGATGACCAAATCGTTCGCGCAGGCACTGGCCGCGCGCGGCATCCGCGTGAACTGCGTGGCGCCGGGCCCGGTGTGGACACCGCTGATCCCCGCCAGCTTCGACGCGGACAAGGTCGCCACCTTCGGCAGCGATACGCTGCTGGGCCGCGCCGGGCAGCCCGCCGAGATCGCGCCGATGTATGTCTTTCTCGCCTGCGAAGAGGCTTCCTTCGTCACCGGCCAGGTGATGCACGTCAACGGCGGTTCGTTCCTCGGCGGCTGACGCCCCGGCGGACCTCGGCGAGCAGCACCGCCGGCGCGGCCGGCTTGGCGATGTGCGCGTCGAAGCCGGCCGCGCGCGAGCGGGCGATGTCGTCCGGGTCGTCGTAGCCGCTGTACGCGCACAGGTGCACGGCGTCGCCGAACCGCGCGCGCAGCCGGCGCGCCACTTCGAACCCGTCCAGCGCGTCGGGCAGCTGCAGGTCGCACAGCACCACGTCGGGGTGGAAGCGCTCGGCCGCGGCCAGCGCGGCGGCACCGTCGCCGGCGGTCTGCACGCGCAGCCCTTCGAGCTGCATCAGCAGGCGCAGGGTGGCGGCACTGTCGGCATCGTCGTCGACGATCAGCACGGCGCCGGCCGACGTCTCCGGCGCCGCTCCGGAGGCGGGCGGCGTGTCGCCCACGCGCGGCTGCTCCGGCGGGCGCAGCGCGTCGCAGAAGGCCTGCAGCAGCGCCGCGCAACGCTCGCCGTCGGCCTGCAGCTGCCGCGCGAAGCGGCCGTCGCGATCGGCGGGCGGCAGCTTGCCGGCGAGCACCGCGGCGTTCATCAGCAGGGAGTTGAGGCCGTTGCGCAGGTCGTGGATCGTCCGCGACACGAGGTCGCGATCGACCGACACGGCCCCGGGCGCGCCGGCACCGCCGCCGTCAGGCTCCTTCGGCGGAACCCCCCGCATGCGCGTTCTCCTTGGCCGCCGACTGGTAGGCGGTGAGGCGGTTGTAGATCGTCTTCGTGGTGACGCCCAGCGCCTGTGCCGCCTTCACCTTGTTGTTGTCGTAGAACGCGAGCGTCTTGAACAGCATGCGCCGCTCGATCTCGTGCATCGGCGTGCCGACGGCGAACGTGATCGTGCTCGCGGTCTCGGCGAGCGGGCGCGCGTGCTCGGACATCGGCAGCGTCGGCGTCAGCAGATCGTCCTCGGCGAGGATGTAGGCGCGCTGGATCACGTTCTTCAACTCGCGCACGTTGCCCGGCCAGCTGTGGCGCTCCAGCCGGTCGGCACCCTCGCGCGACAGCGCCCGCTGCGAGCCGTAGCGTTCGTTGAGCCGCTGCAGGAAGACGTCGGCGATCGCCATCACGTCCTCGGGCCGCTCGCGCAGCGCCGGCACCGACATCGGGAACTCCGCGAGCCGGTAGAAAAGATCCTCGCGCAGCTTGTGCTCGCGGATCGCCTCGGCGTGCGCGCGGTTGGTCGCCGAGATGACGCGCACGTCGACCGCGATGTCCTCGGTGCCGCCGACGCGGCGGATCATCCGCGATTCGAGTGCCCGCAGCAGGTGCACCTGCAGGTGGATCGGCATCTCGGTGATCTCGTCGAGGAACAGCGTGCCGCCCTCGGCCTGCTCGAACAGGCCCACGTGGCGGCTGTTGGCGCCGGTGAAGCTGCCGCGCTCGTGGCCGAACAGCTGGCTCGTCAGCAGTTCCGAGGGCACCGCGCCGCAGTTGAGCGCGACGAACGGGCCCTTGCGGCCGCTCTCGGCATGGATCGCCGCGGCGACCAGCTCCTTGCCCACGCCGCTCTCGCCCTCGATGAACACCGACGCGTCGGTGGGCGCGACACGCAGGATCTGCCGGCGCACTTCTTCCATCGCCGGCGAGACGCCCGCCAGGCCATGCCACTGCTGCCCGAGTTCGGGCACCGGCAGGCGGCGCCGGTTGGCGGCGGTGTCGAGCAGCTCGGTGAAGCGCGTGGCGTGCAGCGGCTTCACCACGTAGTCGACGATCGGCAGGTGCAGGGCCTTGAGCGCCGACTCGACCGTCGGGTGGCCGGTGATCAGGATCACCTGCGTGCGGCCACCGAGGTCGATGTGTTCCAGCAGGTCCAGACCGCTGCCGTCGGGCAGCGAGAGGTCGATCAGCGCGATGTCGAAGCTCGCCTGCGCCAGCCGCGCGCGCGCCTGCTCGACGTTGCCGGCGACCGTGATCTCGAAGCCGCGGTCGTGCGCCAGCTCGGCGGCGGCGTGGACGAAGCCGACATCGTCGTCGACGATGAACAGCGAAAGGCGGGAGGCGTTCGTTCGGGCGGTCATCGTCGGGCCGGCGGCGGGGGAGGCACAGTGTGGACCGCACCGCAGTCAACGCCCGATCAATTCCGGCGAGAACCTTGCCAAGCGCGGCCAACGATGTACGCCGGGAAAATTTTTCCCGGAGGCCGCATCGGCTCGCGGCCGGACGCGGGGCTGGTTCCCCGTTCGGTTTTCACGAGACCGCAACCTCTTCGAGCGAATGATGAACGCCCCCGGAAATACCCACGGAATCGCATGGGCTTCCTGATCGTCTGGATCGCCGTCGTCGGCAGTGCCGGCACGCTGCTCGCCGGGTGGCTGCTCGGCCCCGAGGCGTTCGCGCTGCCGCGCGCCCTCTCCCCCGAACTGGCGGCCTTCGGCCTCGTGCTCGCGATCGTCCTCGCCGACGCCGCCAGCACCGTCCGCCGCCGCTTCCGTCGTTAATTTGCTCTGAGCAGATTTTCGAGGCGGACGTTGCGGCGGTAGATGAGCTGGCCCGCGATCGCGGTCAGCAGCAGCGCGCTGTTGGTGACGACGAAGACGCGGTTGTCGACCAGCCAGCTGTAGATCACGAAGCCGACGCTGGCGGTGATCTGCCCCACGAACAGCCACGACGAGACGCCGTCGGTGCGGCGTTCGCGCCACTGCACGAAGACCTGGCGGAGCAGGGTGGCCAGCAGCACGGCCGACGCGCCCCAGCCCAGCCAGTCTTCGGGCTGCATGCGTCAGTGGCGCTGCTTGGGCATCTCGTCGCGCGCGTGTTCCGCACGCGACGCGCCGATCGCGGTCTCGACCTGCTTCACTTCCTCGGGCGGCGGCAGCACGGCCGGCATGCCCAGCGCCTGGATCCACAGCTCCCGGGTCCAGCCCTTCGTGTGGTAGTAGTGGTGGTCTTCCTGCTTCTCCACTTCCTCGTAGGGCGCCTTCAGCACGTCGGCGAGCTCCTTCGGGCCCTTCTCGGCGACCTTGCCGATCAGCTCCCAGTTCATGTGGTCCTTGGACTCGGCGTGCACCACGCATTCGCCGGCGACGATCTGCGCGAGGTTCGGGTCACCGGAGGCGAGCGCCATTTCCATCGCCTGCACCAGCGACTGGCCGATGTGCCCGACGACGTCGCGGCCCGGCGTGCGCACCTGCGGGTCGAGGCCGAGCTGGTCGAACACGCCCAGCAGGATCTCGTGGTGGCGGTGGGTTTCCTCGAGGTATTTCTGCCATTCCTCGCGCAGGTCGTCGTTGACCGCGCAGCGGATGGCCGTCTCGTAGACCTGGATGCCGCCCATCTCGGTTTCGAGCGCCTGGTAGAGCAGCTCCTGGACGTTGGCGGTGTCGAGCGACTTGCGGGCCATGGGAATCTCCTGGTGTCGATCGGTGATGGGCGGGTAGTGGACCAGCGGGGTCGTGTCGGGCGCGTGTTGGAGGGCGCGCTTCAGCGCACGCAACCGGTCGTGCATCCGGCGCACATGCGGAAGTTTTTCCCGGGCGATGTCGCGTACGTGCGAAGGCGCGGCGTGCGCGACCGCGGCCTCGAATGCCTGCAGGATGCGGTCCTCCTGCTGTTCCAGCGCGCGGATGTAGACCTCGTCGGGGTCGTCGCTCAGCCGCGACCGCAGGTCCGCGTAGCCCTGGCGAAGCGCGGCCGACAGGCTGCCTTCCTGCTGGCGCACCGGCGTGCCGATCGGCGCGGCGGCACGCAGCGCGTCCGCGATCGCCCGCTTGTCGGCGCGCAGGTCGCGGAACAACTGCGCGTGCGCCGCATCGTCGCTGAGTTCGGCGGCGTCGCCGAAGAAGTTGATGCCGTCGTTCAGCGCCTCGATCAGCTCGTCGAGGGTCGCCGCCGCCGGCGGCGGGGTGGGTGTGGTCATCGCATCGCTCCGTGGGATGAACAGTCCGGCGTTGCACGGGGCGTGCCAGCGGTCACCTGCCCGGGGAATTCCGTTCCGCACCGCGTCTTGACCGCCGTCCGGCCCCGGGCGAACGATGGGCGTCCGGGAGAACGCCCATGAGCGATGCGCCGCGATACCACGAAGGGATGCGCGAACTGCAGGATGCCCGGGACACCCGGCGTCTCGCCGACCGCCTCGCGCAGGTGACCCTGCGCACCGCCTTCACCGACGAGGACCGTGCCTTCATCGAAGGCTGCGCGATGTTCTTCGTCGCCACCGCCGACGCCGACGGCCGGCCCGACTGTTCGTACAAGGGCGGCCTGCCGGGCTTCGTGCGGGTCGTCGCCGCCGACGCGCTCGAATTCCCCGACTACGACGGCAACGGCATGTACCGCTCGTGGGGAAACGTGCGCGTCAATCCGCACGTCGGCCTGCTTTTCGTCGACTTCGAGCGCCAGAAGCGCCTGCGCGTCAACGGCACCGCCGTGGTGCGCGCGGTCGGCGACGCGCCGGACGCGCCGGCGGGTGCCGTCTTCCTCGTCCACGTCACCGCCACCGCGATCTTTCCCAACTGCCCGCGCTACATCCACCGCCTGCAGCTGCTGGAGCATTCGGTGCATGCGCCACGGCCGGACCACACGCCTCCGGTGC
The DNA here is from genome assembly GCA_946885815.1 of uncultured Arenimonas sp. The sequence goes on along the minus strand of CAMPHE010000001.1, from coordinate 1,849 downwards.
CGGCGTGGAAGACCTTCGAGGTCTTCCGCGATTTCCTGCCGGCCAGGGACAAGCCGGGCCCCGGCACCGGCTGAGCGCCGCGTCAGCGGAAATTGCGCGGAAGGGCGTTGTGGATGCTCGTCGCCGCCTGCGCGCCCTGCGCGAAAGCGACGGCGATCTGGTGCAGCGTCGCCACCACGTCGCCGGCCGCGTGCAGACCCGGCACCGAGGTGGACTGCCCCTTCAGGCAGACCAGCGCCTTGTCGCTGCCGAAGCGCGCGCCGAGCGCGAGCGCGAGCTGCGAGCGCGAACGGCCGCCGGTCATCGGGTAGACGATGTCGAACGGGATCGTGCTGCCGTCCGCGCACTGCAGTTCGCCGCCGTCGCCGGAGGCGATGCGCGCACGGTCCACCGCCTTGCGCACCAGCTCGATGCCGGCGTCGGCGAGCTGGCGCCGCGCTTTCGCCGGCAGTGACGGGCCGGGTGCGATCACCAGTGTCAGCTTCCGCGTCCACGTGCGGAGGAACAGCGCATGCGGCACGCCGTCCTCGACCTCGCCGAGCAGCACCACGCGCCGGTCGGTGGCCTCGCGGCCGTCGCAGATCGGGCACCAGCGCACGACGCCGCGCAGCGTCGCGCGCTTCGTCAGTCCGGGCAGCGGCACGTGGTCGGTCATGCCGGTCGCGAGCAGCACCCGGCGGGCGTGCACGACGCGTCGCCCGTGGCGCACGACGAAATCGCCGTCCTCGCCCTCGATCGTGTCGACGCAGCCGGGCGTCACGACGATGCCGGCTTTCCCGGCCTGCAGCCGGAGACGCTCCAGCAGGCGCACGCCGGAAATCCCGTCCGGGAACCCGGGCACGTTGCGCGAGCGCGGGATCTTGGCGGCGCGGCTGTCGCCGCTGTCGACGACGGCGACGTCGCGCCGGTAGCGCGCGAGATAGGTCGCGGCCGCGAGGCCCGCCGGCCCGGCACCGACGATCGCGCAGTCGTGCCGCCGCACGCGCGTCACGCACGGCCTCCGAGCGCGGCGGCCCAGCGCTCGAGCTTCTCGGCATACGGGACGGAGGCGTTCGCCGGACTGGTCGACGGCAGCCGCACGAACTCGATGTGCGACGGCGGCGGGGCCGGGCCGAGCTGCACGCGCGTGCGGAAGGTCGCCTCGGCGTACGCGCCGTTGAAGGCGACCAGGCGCAGCTGCGGATGCACCGCGAAGAAGCCGGCGAAGTCGTTCACGCGCACGCTCTCGGGATCGATCGCCGAATCGAGGCTGCCGGGCCGCCGGCACGCGTCGAGCACGTCCCACACCGCCACCCGCGCGCGCTTGAGCGCCGCCAGCCGCGCCTCGTAGGGCAGCGCCGGCGAGGCGCCGAACAGTTCGCCGGCGATCGGCCAGAAGTGGTTGCGGGGGTGCGCGTAGTACTGCCGCAGCCGCAGCGATTCCGTGCCCGGCATGCTGCCGAGCACCAGCCGCTCCGCATCGGGCGCCGCCACCGGCGGCAGTCCCTGCAGCATCTCGCCCGTCGTCTTTTCCATGTCGCGCCGGACCATCGCACCGCGCCGGTGACGGCCATGTCCTGCCGCCCGATTCACCGGGCGACGACGATGCCGGTCGCAAGTTGACGGTCCCGTGGCATGGAGACACCCGGATGGCCCGCCCGATCTGGACCGGAACCCTGTCGTTCGGCCTGCTCAACATCCCGGTGAGCCTGATGGCCGGCGAGCGGCGCACGGACATCTCCTTCCGCATGCTCGACAGCCGGAACAAGGCCGCCGTGCGCTACGAGCGCGTCAACGCCGAGACCGGCGAGGAAGTGCCGTGGAAGGAGATCGTCAAGGCGTTCGAGTACAGCAAGGGCAGCTACGTCGT